>NZ_JAUBPO010000080.1:0-36440 GCF_036700785.1 Microcoleus sp. S28C3
AATTAATAATTAAATGGAGTCGCAAAATCAAAAATAAGGGTAATGCTTGTATCACAGTTTAAATGTGCAACAGCTTAAGTCTATTATTTTTCCCCTATGGGTTTGTTGAAGGCCGCATTGCAACTGGGCAATAAATTCGCGACCGTAGATAATTTATATGGTTTCTAACAGAGATTCAAATTGTTTAAAACTGAGCACAATGATTGCCGATTTTCCATCCTTAGTGATGATAGCTGGATCTGCTGCTAAGTCATCGCGCTACTTTGGCAGTTGTTGTTGCGCTTCTGTAATTGTCAGGTATTTTGGTATATTTCCAGGAGTTGAATTTTATACTTATTATAGCATGGTTAATTCAGCACAATATCTTCGCTAGCAATGATTTAGCAAATAAGGTGCGCATTGCGCACCTTACTCTTAGTCCGCGCACCATCCGGACTTGGTTTGTGTAGCCTCGAATTCGATTCGGCGGGTTAACATCGGCTTTCTAATCCGATTGTAATTAACACTAACCCCTATTTTTCTCCGACCAAATGCGGGTTGGCAGTCCCCAAACGTAGACAAAACCTTCGGCGGCTTTGTGGTCGAATTCGTCCTCTGCGCCGTAAGTTGCTAAGTCGAAACTGTACAGGGAATTTTCGGATTTGCGGCCGACAATTGTGGCATTGCCTTTGAACAGTTTGAGCCGCACAGTTCCAGTTACTCGCTTTTGCGTATCCTGAATAAATGCGTCTAAAGCTGTTTTCAAAGGATTGTACCAAAGACCGTTGTAAATCATTTGGCTGTAAGTTTCTTCGATGCCTCGCTTGTATCGCGTTACATCTGCTGTCAGAGTCAAACTTTCTAAGTCCCGGTGCGCGTGCATCAAAACTAAAATCGCTGGTGTTTCGTAAATTTCCCGCGATTTAATTCCGACTAAGCGGTTTTCAATCATGTCGATGCGCCCGACTCCGTGATTTCCAACTATTTCGTTGAGTTGGGAAATTAAGGCGACTGGTGATAAATCTTTGCCGTTCAAACTGACAGGATTTCCGCAATCGAAACCGATTTCAATATATTCGGGTGTGTCGGGAGTTTGCTCGATCGCCTTTGTCATCAAATAAACTTCCTCCGGCGGTTCCGCCCAAGGATCTTCGAGGATTCCGGCTTCAATTGCCATTCCCAACAAGTTGCGATCGATACTGTAAGGCGAAGATTTTTTCACGGGCGACGGAATGCCGCATTTCTCGCCGTATGCGATCGTTTCCTCGCGGCTCATTTTCCACTCCCGCGCCGGTGCTAAGATTTTAATCTTGGGATTGAGCGCGCCGATCGACACATCGAACCGCACTTGATCGTTTCCTTTACCCGTACACCCGTGGGCGATCGCATCTGCACCGTATTTTTCCGCAGCTTCTACTAACAATTTAGCAATTAGCGGGCGAGCCAGCGCCGTAGAAAGGGGATAGCGATTTTCGTAAAGTGCGTTAGCTTGAATTGCTGGAAACGCATAGTTTTTGACAAATTCCTCGGTAGCATCGATTACCAGCGATTCCGAAGCACCGGATGCCAAAGCTTTTTTGCGGATCGGTTCTAATTCGTCTCCCTGTCCCAAATCCGCGGCCAGAGTAATTACCTCTTCCACACCCCACTCGTTTTTGAGGTAAGGAATGCAGACGGAGGTATCGACTCCGCCCGAATATGCTAGCACAACTTTTTTAGCGCGACTCATTGCTATTTACATCCTGAATTTAACTGACATCTTGCACCATTTACTATAATCCCGCTCCGGGGCGGGCAAGATGCCCAACCCACAAGAAAATTTAATTTGTGTGGAACAGGCCCGAAAGCCTGTTTCTGAGAATGGTGCAAGATATCCGATTTAACCGACTTTTCATTATGCACCTAATTGACATCGATTCTTGTCAGAAATAGTACAGATTTATATATTCTTTTTTTGCTAAACTTTGCTATTTTGCGGAGGAGTTGCTGCGGAAAATCTGTTACCGTGGGATACGGTAACTGTGGCAATGGGGAAAAAGCGTGTTTTTTAGTGTTGTGATTCCGACGTACAATCGTAAACCGATTTTGGCAAAATGTCTGCTGGCTTTGGAAAATCAGCAGTTCGGTGAGATTGTCAGAGAGTATGAAGTAATTGTCGTGGACGACGGCTCGACGGACGGGACGCTGGAGTGGTTGGCGGCAGATGCGGACTTGTTGCCTCACGTGCGATCGATCGCCCAATGTCACCAAGGCCCGGCGGCGGCCCGGAATTTGGGCGTTGAAGATGCTAAGGGCGATACGATTATTTTTATTGACAGCGATTTGGTGGTAACAGAGCATTTTTTGCAAGCACACGCCGATGCTTTGCTACAGGGTTACAAAGATACTGATGCGGTTTTTACTTACGGCAGCGTGATTAATACTTGCAATTTCGACAATCCTACTTCCGAACCTTACAAAATAACGGATTTTTCGGCGGCTTATTTTGCTACGGGAAATGTGGGGATCGCCCGCCACTGGCTGCTGGCTGCTGGACTGTTTGACACTCGGTTTCAACTGTACGGATGGGAAGATTTAGAATTGGGTGTCAGGTTAAAAAAATTAGGTTTGAAACTGATTAAATGTCCGGCTGCTGTCGGATATCACTGGCATCCACCTTTTAGTTTAGAGCAAATTCCCGGCATGATTGACAGAGAAATTCAGCGGGGCAGAATGGGAGTTCTGTTTTATCAAAAACACCCAAGTTGGGAAGTGCGAATGATGATACAAATGACTTTTTTGCACCAAATACTGTGGGGAGTTTTATCATTGGGCGGGATGCTGAACGAGCGGACGATGACTCCTTTTTTGCAGTGGTTGATTGACCAGGGAAAGCCGCAGTTAGCTTTAGAAATTGCTCGGATTTTTCTTAATTGGTATAACGTTAAAGCCGTGTACGCCGCAAGCGGGGAATTGCAGACCGAGACAAAGATACCATAAATCAGCCCGATGGCGCAAATAAAATATGAGATTTTGTAGGAGTTTTTCAGGGCGTATTGGTGTCAATTTAAGCTCCAATGTAGTAACGGTATACTGTTTTACAATTATGCCTAAATCCCCCTAGCCCTGCTTAAAAAGGGCAATTTAGGGGGTTCAAGACTTGGATACAAACAAGACAGACAAAGGATTTTAGTCTTAAGTTGACACGAATAGTCATGGCTGGTTTAGTTGGCGTTTAGAGTAAGTAGATATACTGAAAAAACCTAACACCGAGTCACTCGGTAAATGCAGGCGAAACCGGGTTATAGACACTGTAAAAGTTTTATGTTTAATCAAAGTTGCTTGCTTAGCCTGTGCTTTGAGCAAGCTCTGCTTTTCTCTCGATTGACTGCGATAATTTGATCCGCAAATATTTTCAAAGGACGCTTATTTTTGATATCATGATAGATGATTTAGGAGTACGCTATATATAGCCGATAGTTGTGCTAATTTCCCGGCAAGTTTGAGGTACAAGCGGTTAATAGCTTTAAAAATATTCCCACATATAAAATTTAATAGTTCGAGGTCTGCTGTGAATACAACTGACGGTAAAAATCCAAGACTAGAAACTCTTACACTTCAAAACACTGTCTTACAAGAAAATATTTTAATGGTGGACGACCACCCAGAAAGCTTGCGGCTTTTATCCCAGCTTTTGTCTAAGCGGGGATATAAAGTTCGGCCGACACGGGATGGCAAATTGGCTCTCAACTTTGCTCTATCGAGTCCACCGGATTTGATTTTGCTGGACATCCTGATGCCAGGTGTGGATGGCTATCAAGTCTGCGAACAGCTAAAAGCTTGTCCGGAAACCAAAGATATTCCTGTGATTTTTATCAGTTCTTTACATGAAGTTTTTGATAAAGTAAAAGCTTTTTCGCTGGGGGCGGTAGACTACATTACTAAACCATTTCAAATAGAAGAAGTGGTGAGCCGCGTCGAAAATCAACTGCTCCTGAGCCGACTTTATAAGCAAATTTTAGCACAAAATGCGCGACTGCAAGCAGAAATAGAAGAACGCAAGCGCATCGAAGCAGAACTCCGAGACAGCCAACGCTGGCTGTCGGCAGTAATTCAAACGAATCCTAATCTTTTGTACGTTTACGATTTGATAGAACAGCGAACTCTGTATATTAACCGCGAAATCTATAGCGATATTGGCTACAGCCTTGAAGAAATACAACAGATGGCAGGAGCATTTATTCATAACTTAATACACCCTGACGATTTGCCAAGATTGTCAGAACACATGAGCAGGATTGAGACAGCAAAAGACGGCGAAAGCTTTGAGTTTGAGTACCGAATTCAGCACAAAAACGGTGAATATAGCTGGTTTTTGAGTCGGGATACCGTTTTTGCCAGAACAGCGGACGACAAACCTTGGAAAATTCTGGGAACTGCTACTGAAATTAGCGAGCGCAAACAAGCTGAACTCGAACTTAAAACAGCTTTAGCTGCTTTAGAACGGCAAATCAAGCAAAGATTTCTGCTAGAAACAATTACTCTGGAAATTCGCTACAGCTTAAAGCAGGATCAAATTTTTCAAACAGTGGCGGCCCAAATAGGTCGAATTTTTAATGCCGATTGCTGCTTGATTCACACCTACACAGAACACCCAAATCCCCGCATTTTTAATGTGGCTGAGTACAGTAAAACCGCGTCTCAATCGCTTTTAGATGTAGAAATACCCGTAAAGGGCAATCGTCACACTCAGTTTTTGTTGTCCCAAGATCAAGCTGTAGCTTCTGATGATGTTTTTGCCGAACCTCTGCTAGAAAACGTCAGAGAATTGTACTCTCAAATAGGTTTGAAGTCGATGATATCTATCCGCACTTCCTACCAGGGAAAAGCTAACGGAATGATATGCTTGCACCAGTACGATCGCCCCCGCCACTGGACGCAAGATGAGATCGGATTATTGAAAGGTGTGGCGGCACAAATGGGAATTGCGATCGCTCAAGCCAATCTTCTCGAACAAGATAAAAAACAGCGACTTAAACTTCAGCAGAGCGAAGCTAGTCTAGCAGCAGCCCAGAAAATTGCCCATATCGGCAGTTGGGAATTTGATTTAGTCACTAAAAAAATTACTTGGTCAGAAGAAGTATTCCGCATTTTTGGTCTTGACTCAACCGCAACTGAACCAAGATCTGCCCAACTTTTAAAGATGTGTCATCCCGACGACAGAGACTTGTTCCAACAAACTGTCAACCTCACTATATCACAAGGAATTTCCTACAAAAAAGAGTTCCGATTTTTGCACCCCAGCGGGCAAATTCTATACCTGGAAGGAAGGGGAGAAGCTGTTTTTAACGAAACCGCAGAAGTAATCAAACTGTTGGGAACAGTCATGGATATTAGCGATCGCAAACAAGCCGAAGCAGCTTTGCAAATTAGCGAACAGCGAGAACGAGAAAAAGCGCAACAGCTAGAACAAACTCTGGAAGACTTGAAAAATGCTCAATCCCAGCTCATTCAAGCCGAAAAAATGTCAACTATCGGGCAAATGGTAGCGGGAGTAGCCCACGAAATTAATAACCCCGTCAACTTCATCTACGGCAATATTATTCCCGCCGCACAGTACGCTCGCGATTTGGTAGAATTAATCGCTCTCTACCAGCAACACTATCCCGAACCAGTTGCCGAAATTGACGAAAGATTGGCAGAAATAGAAGTAGATTTTATCGCTGAGGATTTTCCTAAAATCCTGGCTTCAATGCAAGAAGGTGCTAACCGCATTAAGCAGATCGTGCTGTCTTTGCGAAACTTTTCAAGACTCGACGAAACAGAGCGCAAAGTAATAGATATCCATGAAGGGATAGAGAGCACTTTGGTGATTTTGCAGCACCGATTGCAGTCACAGGTAAAACGTGGGGAAATTCAAGTTATTAAAAATTACGGCGAACTGCCAAAAGTCGAGTGTTATCCGGCTCAATTAAACCAGGTATTTATGAATTTACTGTCGAATGCGATCGACGCTGTGGAAGAGTCATCAGCAAACTGTACTTGCAAAGTTAACCAAATTCGCATTGTTACTGAAGTCAGCAGCGACAATCAAGTGTGCGTGCGAATTTCTGACAGCGGGCCCGGTATCCGTCCCGAAGTGCAGTCAAGGATGTTTGACCCGTTTTTTACTACCAAACCGATCGGCAGCGGCACTGGTTTGGGGTTGTCGATTAGTTACCAAATTGTTAAAGACACCCACGGCGGTAAGTTGGAGTGTCATTCAGAAGTTGGCCGGGGGACAGAATTTGCGATCGAACTGCCGATTTTCCAAAAGTTGAAAGTTAAAAGTTAGGATTAAGCTGTTATATCCTGTCCGCTAAATTAACCATAATTTTTGTAGGGGCCGGTTTACCAACAATCTATAATATTAGCCAGAAACGAGCGTAAACGCGCCCCTACCGTCAGATTGGGGGCAATTCAACAAAAATTATATTAATCGTCTATCAGAACCTATTCTATGGTGCGTCATAACCTGACATGTTATCTAGTATTTCCTGTGAACGACCTGTCATTTAGTTTAATGTCATCCTAAACATGATAAAATAAAGAGTTAGCCTTTTGAGGCTCCAGACGTTGCGCTGCTAAAATTAGTAGTAAATATTACAGTTGCTATTATACAAACTCTGTCAACATACGTCTGCTGTAGCGTCTACCACATTTTAACTGAATTATGACTGACTCAATTCGCTTCCTCATGTGCGCTCCCGACCACTACGATGTAGACTACGTGATTAATCCGTGGATGGAGGGAAATGTCCACAAATCATCGCGCGATCGCGCCGTCGAACAGTGGGAAAAACTCTACCACGTCCTCAAAGACAACGCGGTGGTAGACCTCGTACCGCCCGAAAAAGGCTGGCCGGATATGGTTTTCACCGCCAACGCAGGCTTGCTGTTAGGCAATACCTTCGTCCTCAGCCGTTTCTATCACAAAGAACGCCAAGGCGAAGAACCCTATTTCAAAGCATGGTTTGAAAGCAAAGGTTTCACCGTGCACGAACTCCCGAAAGACTTGCCGTTTGAGGGCGCTGGCGATGCTTTGCTCGATCGCGAAGGACGCTGGTTGTGGGCCGGATACGGCTTCCGTTCCGAACTAGACTCGCACCCGTTACTAGCAAAATGGCTCAACATTGAAGTGCTTTCGCTGCGTTTAGTTGACGAACGTTTCTATCACCTAGATACCTGTTTTTGTCCCCTGACAGGCGGCTATTTGCTTTACTATCCAGCAGCATTTGACTCGTACTCAAACCGCTTAATTGAAATGCGAGTTGCGCCGGAAAAACGCATTGCCATTGAAGAAGCAGATGCCGCAAATTTTGCCTGCAATGCCGTCAATATTGACAAAATTGTGGTAATGAACAAGGTTAGCGAAGCCTTGAAAACGCGCATCACTAAGGCCGATTTTCAAGTGATTGAAACGCCGCTGAGCGAATTCCTCAAAGCTGGCGGTGCTGCTAAGTGTTTGACGCTGCGGGTAACGGAACCTGTGCAAGAAGATCGATCGGCAAACGTGATGGTAGAAAGCCGCACAATTCGCATGGAAGGTCACTTGCTCGATGCCGGTTTAATCAGCCGCGCTTTAGACTTAATTATCGAAAACGGCGGCAGTTTCCAAGTGCTCAATTTCAATTTAGGAGAGCAGCGGCAAAGCACATCATCTGCGGACGTTAAAGTTTCGGCTCCTTCCCACGATGTGATGGAAGAAATAATGGGACTGCTGATTGACTTGGGTGCAGTGCCCCCGCCCCAAGAGATTTGCGACGCTATTTTAGAACCGGTAGTGCAAGATGGCGTCGGCCCGGACGACTTTTATGTGAGTACGATTTATCCCACGGAAGTGCGGGTAAATAACCAGTGGGTGAAGGTACAAAATCAGCGGATGGATGGAGCAGTAGCTATTACAGAAGCGGCAGAAGGCCCAGTGGCAAAATGCAAATTATTGCGCGATTTAAAAGTAGGTGAAAAAGTAGTTGTTGATGTGGTTGGCATCCGCACCATCCGCAAAACAGAATCGCGGGAACAGCGCAATTCTCAAGAATTCAGCTTTATGTCGGGCAGCGTTTCTAGCGAACGCCGCGTCGAATTGGTAGTGGAACAAGTAGCGTGGGAATTGCGCCAAATTCGCGATCGCGGTGGCAAAGTTGTAGTTACGGCGGGGCCTGTTGTCATCCACACCGGCGGTGGCGAACATTTAGCGCATTTGATTCGCGAAGGTTACGTACAAGCGTTGTTGGGCGGAAATGCGATCGCAGTTCACGACATGGAACAATCGAATATGGGAACTTCTTTAGGGGTTGACATGAAACGCGGCGTAGCGGTGCGCGGCGGACACCGCCATCACCTGAAAATAATTAACACTGTACGGCGTTACGGGAGTATTGCAAAAGCTGTTGAAGCAGGCCTGGTTACTAACGGTGTGATGTACGAGTGCGTGAAGCATAATATACCCTTTTCTCTTGCAGGTTCGATCCGCGATGACGGGCCGCTTCCCGACACGCAAATGGATTTAGTTAAGGCTCAAGAAGAATATACTGAGCTGTTACGGGGTGCTGATATGGTGTTAATGCTGTCGTCTATGCTGCACTCAATTGGTGTGGGAAATATGACGCCGGCGGGTGTGAAGATGGTCTGTGTGGACATTAATCCGGCGGTGGTGACGAAATTGAGCGATCGGGGGTCGATCGAATCTACTGGAGTTGTGACCGATGTGGGATTGTTCCTAAGTTTGTTGGTGAATCAATTGGATAAATTGACCAGTCGCCATCATGTAACTCAATCCGTGTAGACTTGGCGGTTGAAACCGCGTCTATACAAACTTTCGTCCCTATGTAAGAGACTGAAGAATAGAGGTTAGTAGGGTGCGTAATGCGCACCTTACTAAGACATAGAAATTTTGAGGCAAAAAGCGAAGGTACAGGAATTAATAGACCTCATAAATTGTATTTTAAGAGGCAGAAATGAAGATGATCTAGCGAGAGTCGATGAATTAGAGGGCAGGAGCAAACAAGCAACTTTACGGAATAATTGCTGTAAAATACTGAGGGTAATAAACGATGCGTGCGATCGCACTCTATCGAAAGCTATTCGTAAATCAGAGCGTGGCTGGGGCGGGTTTACTTGTTCTTTCGCGCTTTTTACCGATTTTGATCGACCCGCCCCTATATCGGCTGCAACTTTATATATTGTAATAAAAAGCCTCAGACCCGCAAGCCTGAGGACCGGAGTTCCTGAAAATCGTCACTTCTTACAATTGTCGCCAACAAACAGCACAATATACAAGAGGGGTGCAACCCAGCACGGCAGCTTTTGGCAGACAGAGAGAGATTGCTTCCTGAGTCGCAACGCGAAAGCAATGTTTAATTCAACACTTCACTTTGCAAAACAATTCTTCTCGCCATTTACATATCTGGGTTGATAATTTTGCTTTAGGATGGGAGTCTGTCCTCGATCGCAATATAAGGAGCACCGTGAGTTCCCGTATATATTTGAGTCGGGCGGTAAATGCGGTTTGCCTCTAGTTGTTCCTTCCAGTGGGCCAACCAGCCGGCAACGCGGGCGATCGCAAAAACCGGCGTAAACAAGTCGATGGGAATTCCCATTTTTCGGTAAACCAGACCAGAATAGAAATCTACATTTGCATAAATTCCTTTGTGACCCAAGTTCTCCTCAACCACTTCTTCCAACTTGACAGCAATGTCGTAATAATCGTCGTGGCCGAAGTTCTCAAACAACTGTTCCGCTAACCTCTGAAGAATAGTTGCTCTCGGATCTTTCACCTTGTAAACTCGGTGACCGAAGCCCATGATTTTGTCTTTATTTGCAACGCTCTTCTCGACAAAAGCCCGCACGTTTTCTACCGAACCAATTTGCTCCAACATATCAATCACTTCTTCATTAGCTCCCCCGTGCAGTGGCCCCGCCAAAGTGCCAACGGCTGAAGCAATCACTCCGTAAGGGTCGGTCAGCGTCGAAGCTGTTACCATTGCCGAAAATGTAGAGGCATTAATTGTATGTTCAGCGTGGAGAGTCAGACAAGTGTCAAAAATGCTAGCTAACAGCGGATCGGGTTCTTGCTCGTTGAGCATATAAAGAAAGTTAGCCGAGTAGTTCAAGTCATCCCTCGGCCGCACCGGGTCATTTCCCCGTCGCATTTGCTGGAACGCTGCTACCATTGTGGGAATCTTGGCTAGCAGCCGCACTACAGCTTCTCGAATGTATCCCTGGTTGGGGAGAGCTCGGCGCGAGTAGAACAAGCCCAGGGCGGCCGCTGAAGCTTGCAGGGCGTCCATTGGATGTCCTCTTTCAGGAAAGCATTTCATCATGTCCCGGATGCGATATTTGATCCGGCGGTGATACCGAATTTCATGCTCGAAAGCTTCTAGTTCTTCCTTTGTCGGAAGTACCCCCCAGATTAATAAATATGAAGTTTCAACAAAGGAACTTTTCAGTGCTAGTTCCTCGATGCTAATCCCGCGATATTCCAGCAATCCTTTTTGTCCATCGACGTAGCTAATGCTGGACAAGGTGGCGGGAACACCTTCTAAACCTGGTTTGAATTCGCCGACGACCATTGCGATACCGTTTTGTGTGAGTTGAACAATACTAAAAGTACATTACCAGAAACCAAGATAGTGTCACAGTCTTGACAAATAATCATTTAATTGCGGTTCAGAAAACGGGTTTTTCAACCGAGAACCCGATCGCACCGCTGCGTATTTTCGCCCCTCAAACCCGGTTTTGGCGTCCGAGAATGCGGGTTTGAGAGGGCAGGCGCGTACTGTTACTGTCAGGGCGGTTCGCTGTTTCTAGGGCAGCAAAAACTTGGGCGGAGTTAGCCAAAACATTTGGCTGCGGCCCACTGGGGACCCGGTTTCCGGGAGGATTAAGCCGATGATACCTGCTTTTTTGAGAATCAGGGCATCTTGCGATCGAGCCCAAAGCAAA
This sequence comes from Microcoleus sp. S28C3, assembly GCF_036700785.1. Taxonomy (NCBI): domain Bacteria; kingdom Bacillati; phylum Cyanobacteriota; class Cyanophyceae; order Oscillatoriales; family Microcoleaceae; genus Microcoleus; species Microcoleus sp. S28C3. The sequence goes on from NZ_JAUBPO010000080.1 coordinate 10,945, forward strand.
GTTTCTGCCCAGTGGCCTAAATCTGGTTGGTGGCCGACCAGGGCCAAGCTGCGGCTACCTATTTCCTGCCACTGTTTGTACCACTCCAGCCAGTTCCCGATATCTCCTGAAGGTGCGAGGGCGGCGGATTCTTCTATTTTGGAACTGAGACCGACTGTTTGCAGGATTTGGGCGGTTTGCTGCGCCCGCAGTAGGGGACTGGTCAGAATCAGGTCAAACTGAATTTCGAGTTCGTACAGCCGCTGGGCGATTTTCCGGGTTTTACGATCGCCCTCTTTAGTGAGCGGGCGTTCTGAATCTGTATCGTATTCTTCGGGTGAGGCTGCGATACCGTGGCGGATCAGATAAATAACCATATATCAATACTTCCAGGCATTTTATCCCATTTTTCTAGGAGCGGTCTAGGATATACCTACCTTCTTTCGCCTATTCTACAACTGGATTGACCTCTGGCGCCGTTATCTGGTTTGCGCTTGTGTAGCGATCGCGCCCTTGTCGTTTCGCATCGTACAATGCTCGATCGGCGAGGGCAACGAGTTCATCCGGTGATGTTGCCAAGGAGGGAATCACAGTCGCAATTCCCATGCTAACGGTCACGATCGATCTCACATCAGATTGCTCGTGAGGGACTGCCAACTGTCGGATTGCCTGACGCATCGACTCCGCAACCGCGATCGCCCCTGCAGCATCCGTATTCGGCAGGATAGCAGCGAATTCTTCGCCCCCATAGCGCACAAACAAATCGGTAGAACGTTTAACCGCGGCTGCTGCAGCTTTCGCGACTTTCACCAAACAAGTATCCCCAGCTTGATGTCCGTAGCAATCGTTATATCGCTTGAAATAATCTACATCCAACATAATCAAAGAAAGCTGTTGTTTGCCCTGCATCAGTCGGTGCCATTCCGACTGCAACCGCTCATCAAAACAGCGGCGGTTTGCTACTTGTGTTAACCCATCTGTCGTAGCAATTAATCTTTCTCGTTCCGCCCGGTGTCTTAGCATCTCATCTGCCCGCTTGCGTTCTGTAATATCAGCAAAAGTCGTCACTACTGCATAGGGTTGAGACTGATTGAGATGGAACAGCGGTTGAGAATTAATCGAAATCCAAGTCAGCGTTTTATCCGATTTGTGAATGCCCATCACCACATTCGATTGCGGTTGTCCCGTGCGCAGGGTAATCGTTGCCGGATGCTGTTCGCCTGGGAACGGTTCGCCATCCTCCCGAACGGTTCGCCAGTCTAAATCTTCTATCGATGTGTGCCCCATCATTTGCTCCGGGGTCAGCCCGGTAATCCTTTCGGCACTAGCATTGCAAGCAGTAATTTGTCCGTCTGCTAGCTGGAGTACAACACCTTCTGTCATGCTGATAATCACAGAACGGTACCGTTCCTCGCTTTCCTGCAATTGACTCAGGAGAATGTTCTTAGCATCAAATTCTGAAGCCAGATGCAGGCTGCTTGCGAGAAACCCGGCCATCAGTTGTAAAGTCTGGATATCTGACTCTGTAAAGGCAGAGGGTGTAGCTGAAAGCACTTTTAAGACGCCAACCCGATCGTCCTGATAGAACAAGGGAACAACCACCATTGACCGGATACCAATGCGCTCACAGGCAGCCCGATTTACCCGTGCATCGGTTTCTGAATCCTCGCAAAGCATGATTTGCCCCGTCGCAATACATTTTCCCGATAAACTTGTCCCTACTTTGATCCGTAATCCAATATAGGGGGTGGCGATACCGCTGGCTGCCCGATACACCAATTCATCCCCTTCCAGAATTTCAATCACTGCTCCATCGGCGCGGGTCAAATCTTGAGTCCTCTCTGCAATCACGGCCATGACTGCATCGAGATTGGGATTGTGGATGGCGATTTTCTGTTGGGTAGCAATCACTATACTCAGACGCTCGAACTCTTGTTGTAATGCTGCTTCTGCTTGCTTGCGATCGCTGATATCCTTCATAAAGCAGTGATGCCCGATCGATCGCTCCTGCGAGTCGTAGGCTGCCAACATCACTAATTGCTTGTAAAAAATCGAACCATCTTTCCTGATACCGCGGGCCTCAACCTCCACTCGACCCTCGGCTCGCATTTTTTGATAAGCCACCGTCATCCTGTCGCAGTCCTCGGGATGAACTGTTTTCTGCCAATTCATACCCACCATTTCTTCAGGTTGATAACCCGCTATATTGGCGTAAGCTTGATTAACGGTGATATACCGTCCGAAAATATCCAGCCGCGAGATGCCGTCCACCGCATTAGCAAGAGCTGTACTCATTTCTCTGAGTTCTGTTTCCGCCTGGACAAGATCCGTAATGTCTTGGGATGTACCAAACAACCGAATGACTTGTCCCTCTGCATTGAGTTCGACCTGTCCTCTGGCTTCGGTATGGCGGATAGAACCATTCGGGCGCAAGACTTTGAGGCGCAATAGATAAGGCTCTCCCCGAGTCAGCGCTCGTTGAACTACCATGTGTAGCTGTTTGGCACTTTCGGGATGGTAAATCCGCAGGTTTTCTTCATAGGTAGGTTCGCCCAGTGCCCTGTCGCGTCCCAAAATCTTAAATAGTTGGGGAGACCAGGTAATTTTACCCGTCATCGCGTCCCATTCCCAGTTACCGATGTGGGCAACCCGCTGGGCTTCTGACAACCTGGTTTCATTCTGTTGCAGGGCAGTTTCTGTTTGCTGGCGACTAGCGGTAATGTCATTTTCGTTGACGACCAACATCGGGTTGCCTGTTACCGGGTCTTTGGTACACCGCACGTCGATCCTGTGCCAGCGAATCCCCGCCAGAGTAATCACTTGAGCCTCAGTGATCGAGACCTCGCCGTACCCTTGAACTCCCATTGCTCGCTCTCCTACCTGAGGGTCAACAAAGTGGCTCAGAAAAGCATTGTCTGACGCAGAGCGAGGGTGCAGCGCATCCCCATAACAGCGCAAGGCCGCCGGGTTTTCCAGCAGCGGTAAGCCTTCTAGGGTGTACAGGGAAACCATGAGCGTGGTGTGCCGGAGTGCCTCGATCGATCGCAGGATTTCCGGCTCCATTTGATGAGCGCTTTCGACCGTACCCTCGATCAGCATTGCCAAACGCCCGCTCTCTATCCCGATCCCAGAACACCGACAGCGGACAGAAACAGGCTGACCGCCCGGATAAAACGTCCACTGCTCGGACAAGGTTTTGCCTTGCTTAAACTGCTGCAGATATGTCTGCAAGCGAATCCGAGTAGACTCTGACACATCGCTAAAGTTGCGGCTCGCAAGTTCTTGCCAGCTAGAAGCATTCCACAGGTACAAGGATGCTTGGTTGGCCCACCACATTTGCAAATGCTCAATATCAAATATCCAGATCGGATTTTGCAATAACTCAAAGGCTCTGAGGTGGACAATACCCCCGCTCAGGGAACAGGCAAACTCTGGTTGCAGGCAATTTTCATGGACTATTGGCGCGCTGTCTGTATTAATCGCAGTTTGATTCGGTTCTGTTTTGAGTTCCGGCGGTTGATTTGGCGGCAGCACCGGGTGGTGAGATATCAGGTGCCGCATCCTCAATCCAAGCAGCACTGCAACGTGTTGCAGGATCTGAACGTCGAGAGGTTCCCACTGACGCGGACTTCGGCATTGATGAGCAATCAACAGTCCCCAAAGCTTCTGAGATTGCTGCTGTTTGCCATCTAGCAAGATTGGCACAACTAAATTTGCCTGAACCTGGATGCGATCGAGCAATTCGACATCACAAGCTTGAAGATGACCGCTGTGAATATCAGAAATGCTGCTAGTTTGTCCCTGGCTGTAACGCTCTACCCAGGTAGCTTCAAAGCAAGAATCATAAATCTGTTTTCCTAGGATTCGCGGCCACTGAGCATCAACCGATTCAGCAAATACTACGCCATCTCCCTGTGGTAGGTAGCGATAAATAATCACGCGATCGGTTTGCAGCAGCACCCTGGTTTCTTCTACCGCACATTGCAAAATTGTCTCCAGATCGCCCAAGTCGTTGATTTGAAGTGCAATTTCAGTAATTTTTTCTAGAATATTCTCTAATGACCAAGAGAAAGTCTCTTTTGTAGACATCTCCGTGTTCCTTTTTTTGTTAAGCATTTTTTGACTATTCTAACCCGCCACCAAAAAATATAATAATTTGTTTTAAGCCGTAGCAACTGCTTGTTTGGTTGAGGAACGGAACCAACACTTTATGTTTGGATTAAAACTTTAATGAAATGGTACAAATTTTATTTTTTATGTGAATTATCCAATAATTTATGTTTTTCCGTCTCTATTTGGCTTATTGGGCGACGTTTTTATATAAAAATTTAGCTAAGATTTCCTCACCAACTCTAAAAAGTTGTAATTTATTTAACCAATTAATTGGGAAATATCAAAAAAATAACCCTGTAGATTTTTTAAAACTCAAGGATTATATTGTGAGTTTAGTAAGCTATATAAAACTAAGTTTTTCCAGCAATTTAGTTTGTTGTTTTTCAATATACTTCGTTGTTTTTATTTGCAATAGTTAAAAAAAGGTTTCTTTGGTGTAGTTGTGGAAAACAATAAAATTTATTCTTGTTATTCCTGGAATAATTACCCGGGTTTTTTAAACCCCTTACTTCGTTCAAACCCTCAATAAAAGTTAAAAAACCCGGTTGATGAGAGTTAGAGTGCGTAGATGACCGATCGTCAAGTTGAGATTTTGCCCGGAAGCAGAAAAAAACGCGGCAAAACCTGGTAGCAACCGGAGGTCGAACCCAGCGATCGCTTTCCCAGGCTGTTGCTGGAAGAAATACCGCATCTACAAACTCCAGAGTTAATGATCGTAAACAGGATTGTCTTTAGGACTAATTAATTTCAGCAACTTTTGCTTGATCTGGGTATCGAATACTTCCCATTTCAGCCTCGCATAATCGCTATTCTCATTGTCGCCGGAAAGAAATCCTACCGGAATTTCAAAACCTCCTGCTTGACTTCTACCACCGCCAAAAAAGCGTCCTTGAGCATCTTGACCGAAAGCTTCTTTAATAAATTCGTCGGGGTCGAGAGTGAGTTTAGTAGTTCGCAGCGAGCCAATTACTACTTCAATTTCTTCGTCTTTGTCGTGAACAATTCCATAAACAACGGCTGTATGTACGTTCTCCTCTGTTACTAAAAAGTCCGCCGCTTGGGGAATAGAATCCCGATCGTCATAGCGGAGGTAGCCGATGCCGGCGATCGAAAAATTGTTCTGGACGGTGCGGTTTTTGAGCGCTCCCTCGATGGCGTCCATCACCCACTTAGAACGAGACGACAGCAACACCGCATTCAGCAACTGCGGGTCGTAAAACCGGCTCAAATAAGCCGCAGCTAAAAAGTCCTCTTCCTGAGCTTGTCTGAGGGCGTTAGTATCCGATCGCAAACCGTGCATCAAAGCTGTAGCGCACTTGATGTGCAGGCTGACGCTGCCGTCGAGAGTTAAAAGTCCAGCCTGTAAATACTCGGTCAAAATCGTGGCTGTAGCGCGGATTTGAGGGCGCAAATCGGTAAATTCTGCGTTCATTTCCCCCTGCAAATTGTGATGGTCGATGACGGCAGCGATCGGAACTCCAGCCGCTAAAATAAACTGGGTTAAGTTACAAGTCGTCCCTTGGTTGTCGATGAAAGCGCAGCCATGATACACAGACAAATCCTTAGTTTTTAATGTTTCCAGCGTCCACCGCTGCAACGGCAACCCTGTCAATTTAACTAAGGCAATATTTTCTTGGTGGCTGAGGGCGCCGGCGTAGATAATCTCGCATTGGATATCGTACTGTTCGGCGATTAATTTGTAAGTCCAAGCGCTTGAAAGTGCGTCTGGGTCTGGAAAATCTTGTAGCAATATTAACTGGCGAGTGCCTTTGTGCCGATCGAGCATTTGGCGCAATTGCTCAACTTTGCGATCGTGCAATTCCTCGCGGAGACTGGTGCGATTCTCTTCGGAAGCAACTTCGGCTTTGCTGCGCCGTTTCCCAGGCGCACTCACTCTGGGTACAACCTCGATGCTGGGTTCAAGCTCACCTTCGCGGTTATCAGATGTTTCATCGGAATTAGCAGGGAAATGGTCTTTCATTGTTAAAAATTAACAATTTAACTATTCAGGATTTGCGCGACATTCGCTTTTAAACCCGGTTTGCTTGTAGATGCCTTGTTGTCAAAGCCAATACTTCTTACGAGAAACCGGATTTAAGAGCGTAAATTCTCTCTTTAACTTTTTAACTTTTTAACTCGTGCACCCCGGGTGCGTTGCGAGGAAGGAAGCAATCTCAGAAATCAGAACTTCCGCAAAAAACCCCCGCGCTTGCGCTGACAGGGGTTTTAAAGGCCTATTACATATTTTTGCCATTCTTTGTGCATACCGCTCTTAACGTGTTTAGTCACTTCAAAATAAAGACCGCTGTGAGGTTTCCTCGGCGGATAGCGCAGCGGCATTCCCGCTTCTTTTGGCGTGCGGCTGCCTTTATTGACATTGCAGCGGACGCACGCCGTAGCGAGGTTTTCCCAAGTGTCGCATCCTCCGCGCGATCGGGGAATCACGTGATCGAGCGTCAAATCGTCCCCGGTATAACCGCAGTATTGACAAGAGTGCGCGTCCCGGTGCAAGATGTTCCGGCGGGTAAGCGGAATATCCTTATAGGGAACTCGGACGTAATGCCGCAGTCGGATCACAGTTGGTAGCGGAAAATTTGGCGCAATAAATTTCCCGTTGTGTTCTACCTGTTCTGCTTTTCCTTTCAGCAACAAAACTACCGCCCTTCGCCAATTGGTGATGTTAAGGGGTTCGTAGGAGGCGTTCAGCACCAGAACATTGCCCATTGTTGATTATTAAAGAGAATATTTTTCCCGATGGTAACACAGGTTCGAGTTTAGGTGGGACGGCCTCAGGAAGAGCGAGGCTCAGCAAAAAACGGTGAAAAACCGCACCTTTACCCTATACCTTCGCGCCTGCGCCCACTGTGGCTGCACCTATTTTCTGCCGCCGGCGTTTGTCAAGTAGCATTTTTCCCTGAGTTTTGGCCTAGATGAGGCCAGTGCGTGCGATGGCAAAAATTTGCAGAATTAATTTTATTTTTTTCCCTAAATGCCTAATCTTCCCGGCAAAAAGCAGTCTAACTTTTTAAAGTATTAGTAACCTTAAATGAAAAAGCTTATTACTGCTCATGGAATTTCGGCTCTTAAAGTCAGCTTTTAGCGCGTCAATTCTTGCCCTTGTTGCTCCGATTTTAGCAAGCAGTCCCGCCTTTGCCCAAACGCCTTCATTCTTCTGCGGCGCTGCTGGCGGCCGCCCAGCTACAATTGCTGTCCAACAAGGCAAAAATATTCCCGTTATTCTGTGGCTAGCTGATAACTATTTCAATGAATCGGGAGAAGACGCGATTACTCGGTGCACCCGAGTCTCGGGAATTCTCAACAACTCGCAACCGCAAGGCAACTGGGAGAATATTATCACATCAGGTGCATCTCCCAACGGTCAACTAATTATTTGTGCAGCTAATTCTCAAGACGGTTCCTGTAGATTATTATATCAAGTACCCAAAGGGCAAAATCCCGAACAAGCCCGACAAGAACTCTTAAGAAAAGTCAAAAACCCTAATGTAAGTATTTCGCCGGTTAAGGTAAATTGATAGTCATAAGTCATTAGCTAGGGGTAGGGACGCGGCAATGCCGTGTCCTACTTGCAGATTATTGAGAGGACACGGCATTGCCGTATCCCTACTTGCAGATAGTTGAAACTCTTGTAAAATACTTCGGTTGAGTGGTGAAAAAATTGCAGCTTTGCTTCAGCAATTCTTCTAACCCTTCAACCTGCCTCAGCCAAACAGTGCCGTTGCTTCCAGCTACAGCAATTTGCTTTCCGTCTCGACTCCAACTGACGCTAACAACATTCTCCTCGAAGTCAAATTGAGCAACCTGTCGCCCCGCTAAATTCCACAGCCGCACACTCTTATCAATTCCCACTGTAGCAAGCCGTTCTCCGTCGGGACTAAAACTAATTGCTTTCGCATCAAAATGCAATGTTTGAAATTCATTAACTAATTCTTTTTCTGACATATCCCACAGGGCGACTTTGCCATTCAATGTTACTGTTGCAAAGCGATACTGGTATTGATCCGAACTGAAACTGAGCCCTATTGCCTGAAGAGGCAGTATTTTTTTCAGCTTTCCCGATAAATTCCAAATTCGGACTGTAGATTTGCCATCTAAAGTTGTTAAAAAATCGCCTTTTGGGCTAAAATTTACGCTTCTCACTAAGCCGTTGTGACCCGGTATTTGCACGCTAGGTGATGCTAATTTGGGCAGATTTGACAATTTCCAAATTGCAGCCTTGCTGTCTATTCCTGCCGCAGCTAACAACTTTCCTTCGGGACTAAAACTGATGCTGGTAACAGAGCCTTGAATTCCTTTCAATTGAGAAATATTTTTACCTGATAAATTCCATAATTTAACGGTGCTGTCCCTTCCGGCAGTCGCTAAAAATTTACCGTTTGGGCTAAAGTTTACCATATTAACTGACTGCTGCAAAGCTTTCCATTCAGCAATTTTTTGCCCGGAAAAGTTCCAAATCCGAACCCTATCATCTATTCCTGCGGTTGCTAATATTTTCCTGGTTGGGCTAAAACTGATGCTGGTAACTGCACCTTTATGAGCTTGCCAATTTATCTTGGTTTGCGGAAGTGATGATGCTTTCGTCTGCTGTTGTTCACTAATTTTATCAAGAATTACTTGTAAGGCTAACAGCGGTCTAGTTGCCGGATATTCTTCTAGCTTGTGTTTATTTTTAACTAAAGTTTTTAATCTTTTTCCCGAGGCGATCGCCCTCAGTAAAGCTTCTGATAAAGCTTCGCTATTTTCGGTTTTTTGAGATACCGCTAACAGTAAAGCATCGCTGCCATTTTGTTCGATTTCAATACTTGCTTGTGCTAGTTTAAACCGCTGGTAAGCGAGAGTTGAAAAGCCGATCGCCCCTACTAACGATGCTGCCAGTACCGCAGAACCGATTCTGATCCACTGTTTGGCTTTTTGTTTGGCAGAGTCAGCTTCCATCAAAGCTTTTTCGGCATCGCACACAGCTTTTTGGGTTTCTAGTGTAGCTGAATGCAGCAGTTGATTTTGGTCGCTCAAAATAACTTTTTGGCTGACCGTCAAAAACTGAAAATCTTCGTTTCTCAAACTTTTTCCTGCCGCCCAAACTAATGCTGACTGCAAATCATCCCCTCGCAACAGTTGGGAATCATCTTCACAGCTAGAATTTAGCCAGAGTTTGATAGCTTCCGAGTAAGGCGAGAGGTTTTCTAATTTTTGTTCAATTAACTCTTTGTTAAATACAGCTTCATAAATAGGATTAGAAATTGTTAATTTTTCCCCGTGCTTAACGATTAATCCGCTCAATCGCAATTCCATTTGTTCGGCACTGCCATCGGGGACAATTTCAGCTTGCTCTAAAATTTGCTGATACAATCCGAGTCTCCTGACAATGCGCTGGTTTTCTTTGAAAAGCCGATCGCGAATTGTGGACAAATGTTCGGGAACATCTTGAGTTTCCCAATTTTCCACGATTTTCAAGCGCACTACCTTCTCAACCCACTCTTTAGAAGTGTTAATTTTATCTTTTTCCCCCTCTTGGGAAGGGGCGGCTGCATCTTTCTCTCCCCGTTGGCAAGGGGCGGCTGGGGCGGGTAAATTCGGGATTAATTGTGGATTTTCCAGCAGAAGTTTGCACAGCTTTTGAGTCAAAAAAGGCTGCCCGCCCGTCCAATACAAAACCTCTCTCAAAACTTGATTAGGGCTGTCTGTAAGCTCTGCCAACCCTGCTGCTAGCGGTTGAGCTTCTGTTTCGTCAAAACCAGTTAATTCGATCGCCTTGCCAATATTAAAAGGGGTGTTGGTGGTGGCATTTTGCTCGCGGCACAAATCCGTGGGCGATGCTACACCTAAGAGGGCCCAAGTTAGGCGATCGAACTCTGAATTGTTGGCGCGTTTGTTGTAGCACGATCGAATTAAGGCTAAAAAATCATCGGCGGGAAAATCTAGGGCGAGAATGCTGTCGATTTCGTCAATAAAAATGACAATATTGCTGGAAATGTTGGGTAACAGTACGGTTTCGATGAATTCGCTCAATCTTTGAACCGGGGTTAAAAAATTGCGATCGCGCCACCAAGTCCGCACGTTGACAATATCCGACAGGTTAAAGTTATTTTCGAGAATGCGTAGCAAACCAGCATACCACTGTTCGGGAGTGACGCCGCGGTTGCCAATTTCCGAAATGTCGATCGCAGCACAAGCAATTCCTTCATTTCTCAGCCGCTGAATTGTCCGCACCTGCAAGCTAGATTTGCCCATTTGCCGGGAATTCAAAACATAACAAAATTCCCCGGCTTTCAATCCGTTATAAAGGTCGTCGTCTGCTTGCCGCTTCACATAATTTGGAGCGTTATTTGTCAAACTCCCACCGACTTGATAGTAACTGGGCTTTGTGGTAAAATTCATAAAATAAAAAATAACATTCGGCTGTTTAAACCGCTCAAGATACAAACGAAGTCCCTCTCTAAGAGGCTAAAGAATCGAGGGGTTATTATAATTTTGTATGATTAATTGTACCACAATAAATGAATATACTTAATTAAATCTCAGCTCCAAATGGCTAAAAAAGTTGCTAGATGAGCATTTTTCCTTCTTCCTTCTTCCTTCTTCTTACAGCATGAAAACTGATTGGACTGGATACAACCGCGACAAAGACAAGTTAAGAGCTGAAATTTGGTCTTTGCTGAAGCAGCAAGCCGCATCTATTGGCGATCCGTTTGGTCATATTCCCAACTTTGTCGGTGCTGAGTTGGCCGCTGAAAAATTGGCAAGTTTACCAATATGGCAACAGGCAAAAACGATTAAGTGCAATCCAGATTCGCCACAAATTCCGGTACGAGGGCGTGCTTTGCAGGAGGGAAAACGCCTGTATATGGCAGTACCGCGATTGACAGACGATCGCTGTTTTGTTGAGTTAAATGCTGCGGATTTGCAGAGACAAAATGTATCTATTGCCGAAAGTGCGATCGCCCGCAAAGCACTCGCTTGCGGAAAATTGGTAAGTTTTGCAGAAATGGAGCCGATTGATTTAGTAATAGTCGGCTGCGTAGCGGCGGGTACCAACGGTGGAAGAACCGGGAAAGGTGCGGGATTTGCGGATTTAGAATTGGCTATGTTGAAGGAATTCGGGTTAGTTAAAATCGATACGCCAATTGTAACAACAGTGCATCCTTTGCAAATAGTCGAAGATTCGCGTTTACCAATGCAAGCTCACGATTGGGCGCTGAATTGGATTGTTACTGCCCAGGAGGTAATTGAGACTAATACAAGTTATCGGCGTCCAAGTGGGTTAAACTGGGATAGTATACGGCCCGAACAGTTGGAACAAATTCCGATTTTGCGAAAGTTGAGAGAGCAAGTTTAGATTTTGTTCTTTCAGGCATTGCTGAATGGAAAGATGAATGGCTAAGCATGATGAGGAACAGGCACATTTTCTACTAGAGGAGGTCTATTTAGGATGAAAAAAGTCTTATTAGGATTGAAGTCAGAGACTTACGAACATCCTTTCGATCGCAAAGCTTTAGCGTCTTTAGAAAAGATGCCTGGAGTTTCTTTATTGCTCAAGAAAGTGAATGAGTACGGTATCGATCGCCTACTCCGTTTGCAATGTTTGGGGAGTGATTTTCGCGTGACTCCCAACAATTTTCCGGGGTTGTCTCAGGCGTTGGAAGAAACTTGTGAAATTCTCGATTTATATCCCTGTCCAGATTTATATTTGTTTCGTGGTTGGGGGCATATTATTACCGTTACAATTGGTATTGAAAGTCCAATTGTAACGGTGAATTTAGAAGCCTACGAATGGCTTTCTAGCCAGGAACTAATTTATGTATTGGGGCATGAAGTCGCCCACATTAAGAGTCAGCATTTGCTCTATCATCAAATAGCGATGGTGATGCCGCTTTTAAAGAATTGGGTGAATGCGGCGACATTAGGATTTGGCGGTTTGGCGGCTAATGGGGTAGAACTGGCGTTTTGGAATTGGTTAATGATGGCAAGGTTTACAGCGGATCGGGCGGCGTTACTGGCTTGTCAGGATGTGGATGTAGCCATCGCCGCGTTGATGAAACTTGGCGGTTTACCCAGTTGCTATGTAACACCGGAAGCGATCGCTGATTTCCTCGTTCAAGTGCGCGAATTTAGCGACAACAGTGTAGAGTCTCAAGATACACTTACTAAGTTGCTCAGTTTCAACGAGTCCACGCAATCTTGGGTCGTGATGCGCGCTTCGGAACTCCTAAAATGGGTCGATTCAGGAGACTATAAAACCTTACTCGAACAACCCAATCAACCGCCACCATTATTAGACCCAGACGCTACAGAAGATTGGAATTTTTTAAAGTCTTGGTAAATTCCGTATGCTATAGCAAAGTGCTGACTAATCAACAGATGAAGGCGTTGCTAATTCCTGGGATGAAAATAGGACTAGATGCTTGGAACTTCGTTCCACATCATCTCGCTTTTCAGCAATGCCTTCTTTCAATTTATCACTCCCAATTATTTTGACTAATTCAACTGGCTGGGCTTCATCCCTAACCAAATTTGTTGTCCAGTTTCCTTAAATGCCCGCACGACTACATCAACTGATGAACCAACTGCTGGATATTCATCGCGTGTCATAAAACCTTCATCTTTGAAATTCCCGAGTTCAACAATACCCGTAAACTTTATCCCTGGAAGGGCAACAAATATCCCAAAAGGCCAGTGCTTGGTGACTACTCCTTTCAATTTAGTTCCAACTTTTAGAGACTCTTTTATTTCTTCCCACGGTTGCTCGTCAATCATTTTATTTTATAAGCCTCCTACTTGCATCATTTAATTAGTAAGGTGCTCTACTATCCTAAACTTTGAACAATCGCCCTAAAACTTCGTCTGACGCACCCTACAAGTTTAGGATTTATCTCAAATCCGTTGCTATCGGAATTATTCATCTCTCTCTTCTCTTCCTCTGCGCCCTCTGCGGTTTAATTATTCAAAAACAACCGTAAACGATATTACTCATTTTATCTCAAGGTAAAAGATAATTCACAGCGATCGCCCCAATTTCTATCCCTTCAATAATAATCGGTATAAGAGCCGATCGCCCAAAATCTAACCTTTGACTGTAATCTGACTGCTCAACTTCAACAAGAGGTTGAGAGTAAACCTCCACCAGTTCTTCCACAAGATTCACAATCCAATAAATCGCAATTCCAGCGCGGGCATAAATCCGTTTTTTGACAGTTCGATCGCGCTGAAGCGTCGTATCGGATACTTCAACAATCAGGGCAAGATATTCAGCACCAGGATGCCGATCGAGATACTGTCGCGTATCCCCTCGAACAACCACTATATCAGGTTCTGGTTCGCTGTTTGATAGCGTTATCGGTTCTTGGGAATCAACATACCACCCCGCAGGTTAAAGGTTCTCTAAAGCTGTTCTGACAAGACGAGTTGTTGCTCGATGCGGTGGATTTTTGGGAATTTTGAAAACCAGCCAACCTTCCAGCAATTCTACAGAGTCATCATCCGTGAGAATGCCAGCTTGAATTATGGCATGATACTGCTCAATGCTCAAGCGCCAAATCAGAGCGTTCGGAATTGCTGCGACACTTTCGACGGGCGGCATAACTGTATTGGCTAGTTGATTATTGTCTTATTTTACTGTTTATTTAACGAACCGCGAAGGCGCGAAGGACGCGAAGTAAGAAAGAAGAAGAAGAGGAAGAAGGTAATTTCATAATCTATCTACTTTGTGGTGAACACGCGCCATGCAATGAAAGCTGTAAAGGCTAGATAACCAAACACGGTTATCCAATCTAGCCAATTATCGGAAGTTATTAAAAAAATATCGTTCATGGGCTGTTTTAATTTAAAAAGAGGTAGATTGTGATTTGTCGTTTGGTGGGGGCGGGTTTATGAGATTGTTCATTTTAGGCAATTATTGGCAGGTTTACCCGCCTCTACCATATCTGGAATTATAGGATAGCAGAGCGATAGGACTTAGACGATCGCGCTTAAGTGCGATCGAAAATATTGCCGGTACAACTCGCACCTCGGCACGCACTCGTTCCCCTGCAATTTCACCAACCCCAAGCTGTCTAATTTAAACGCCTGCATCGCTTTTAATGGCACCGGAGAATCCGCCGCTGCAATCTCTCTCATTCCCTGCGCCAACTCTGGATATTCTTCCAAATTCCACAACTGCCGGCGCAAATGGTCGCTATAAATTCCAGCATCTGCGATCGCAGTTTCTTTTAATTCATCGAGTGTCAAATCCGATCGCGAAATGTGATATAATGCAACTCGCACTAAATACGGATGTCCGCCGACAATGGACATCAATTCCTCAACTTCGGCTTCCGACCAATTCAAGTTGTGGCGCGCTGCTAAATCTTGTATTTGCTGAGAGTTAAATTCGGGCAAATCTACGGGCAGTCCGACGTTGAAAGGCGATTGATTGATGTTCATCGGGATGTAAACTTCGGTGGAGTGAACTACAATTAATCGCAGTTTTTTCCAGATGTCGCGCCGCTTCGATTCTTCGTGCCACGCCCGCAGCAGTCCTAAAAAGTCTTCGGCAATGTCGGGATATTGAAAAACGCGATCGATCTCGTCTAATCCTAAAATTAAAGGACTGTCGATTTGCGGTAAAATGTATTTTTCAAAGTAATCTTTGCAGTTGACTTTGCTGCCAAAAATCTCGTCCCAATAATCGTCTAATTGATTTGCTAAGTGCAACTCGCGGCCGACGTAAGCGCAAAACCACTTTAAGAATTTATCTAAGTTGGCAAATACGCCTTTATCTACTAACTGAAAAGTTAGCGGCACGGTGCAATAGCCTTGACGGGCTCCGTGATGCAAAATTCTTGCCATCAAGGAAGTTTTGCCCATTTGTCTCGGTGCTTTAATTCTAATTAACGCGCTGGGCTGCACAATAGTTTGATAGCAGCGTTCTTCGATGGGCGGGCGTTCTACATAAAATTGAGAAGCGACATCGACTTGTCCTCCGGGTAATTCCGATTCGGCGGCGGGTAGAGGTGTTTCGTCGCTGCTAATTTCTAATAGCTGTTTTTGTGTTAAATTTTCCGTTTCTTCGGTAACTGGTACGGGTTCTTCTGCTAGCAAGTTCAGAACTTCTTCGATAATAATTGGAGTGTCGGCGGTGGTTTTCCATTCCCTCTGTTTGATCCGGTACAGATAGCCGCGCAAATCGTGATTTAGAGGCGCGTTCAGCGGAAAACCGACGCGGATGGGGAGAATTATTGGTCTTCTGTCAGCGCGAGCATCTTGCAGTTCTTTTGCTTGCTGAACTTGATATGTTAGCAGTTCGCTTTGGCTGACCGTTGGCGGCAATAGTAGGAGCAAATAATCGCATTCTTGGAGGAAGAAATTAATGCGATCGAACCAATTATCTCCCAATCTAATATTATTTTCTGCTGTAAACACTGTATGACCGATCGCGCTTAAGGCCGTTTCTAACTGTTTTCCCAACTCGCGATCGGGTTCGGCGTTGCGATAACTGACAAATACTTTAACAATTCTGCTGCTGGTGGCTGTTTCCTCCGCTGGCGGCAAATTGTCCAGCTCGTCTAAATTTTCCGGTTCCTCAAGTTTAGCCGATCGGTGGTCGCCATTCGCCAGAGTCATCTCAAAAGCAGCGAACAACTGGCGAATTTTACTCAAATCTGCACCTTCTCTACCCTGCTTAATTTTGCTGACTGTATCGGCACCGACGCCAGACTCGGCCTCTATTTCAGTCAGAGTACCTCTAATGTTATGTCGGTCAGACCATTCTTGGAGCGCCTCGTTAAGTTTCTTTAAGCCAGAGGCAGTGAGAATGCGACCGCGATCGCGTTTTGACTTGAGCACTTCGCTTGCACTGAAAGGGAAAGGAATCTAGGAAGTTTAACGCCTTAAGTCCCTATTTTAGGCGATTTTAAGGGAGATAGTCAGCTAGCCGGAATTTAAGGCATTTTACTTGGAGTAGTTTTTGGGGCGATCGACTCCTCAAACTCTGTCCTGATAACGGCTTCAACTGTTGAATATATTTGAGTATAAAAAATTTTTCTTAACTCCCCAATCTCCGCCGCTAATGACCACTTAACTTTTTAGAGTAGATACACCCAGCAGAAAAGGAGCAGCCAAATGAGCAAAATCTTACACAGACTGGCAATGGCCGCTTTAGGAACCGGCGCCATTTTCACAATTAATACACTTAATAATTTAACAGAAGCATCAGCGGCTGGTAAATTTGACCAATCAGAAATTCATCAAAACACAGCTTTTCCAATTCCCGTACCGGGGCAGTTCCATAAATAGGCAAATTCATTGATTTAATTAAGGAGAAATTATGAAGTCTACACTTTGCTCCCCGCAACCTACAGCTACAAAATCTGACTCCGTTGATGCTGAGGCGATCGATGCCTGCACTGCACTTGCGTGGGTTGAATTGGTAGCATTAGATGCCAGCGCTCTCACAGGGGATGATTGGCTGGCTTTGTGCGATGATATTGATAGCGGGGAAATCTACCGCTGCTGGTTTTTGTGGCGCGACCGCGAAGTTAGCGGTAATTGGGAAGCTTACGATCCTTTGAGCGATCGCCGATTTGTTGCTAAAGAAAAAGTGTTGCTCAAAGCCGCGATCGACTCGCTCGAAGATGCTAGAAATCAGGCGACAGCAAAACCTTAATTCATCTAAGGCGCAGACAATTCGCGCGGACAAAACAATAATTTGGCGAAGATAATTCACGACTGACTAAACAAACTTTCCTCCGCCTGCACGAGACTGGAAGAAAAAGGGGTAATAGAACCGGATTTGATATGAGTCCCGAAAACCAAATATTCTCAAAAAAAATAAAAAAATTTACGGCGGCAGGCAGAGTTGACTGTATGATCCTATGTGCTTCGTCTCGAAAGCGGTCGAGAACACTGTGACCGCCGCTTTCTCGTTGCCACTGTTAAACTCTTTGTCTTTAAACATGACTCCAAAACTGCGATGGCTGTTGCCTGCTTTAATTACTGTTTTGTCGATCGCCCTGCCCGCAAAAGCTGATACACTAACATCTTGGCACTTCGATGCCAGCGAAAACCAACTCAATTTAACCACGGATTCAGGAGTTCAGCCGGAAGTCAAACTCATTGCAAATCCCACCCGCTTAGTAATTGATTTACCGGGAATAGTCTTGGAATATCCCGAAACTCCTCAAAGCTACAACTCAGCTATTCAACAAATTAGAGTCGGACAGTTTGACACGGAAACTACCAGGTTAGTCATACAATTAACTCCAGGTTATAAGTTAGACCCGCAACAAGTCCGAGTCATTAGAGAATCTGCCACTCGCTGGTCGTTTCAGTTGCCGAATCCCGAGCAAATAGCGGGCAACGAGTCTGTTATACCTACAGCTATTACCCGGATAGAACAAACAACAGGTCAAGTTACGCCCACTGTTTCTCCCGGAAATCTGAGAAACTATTCCGCTGATTTGGGGATGTCAACAGGCTTGGAAATGACAGCCATCAAGCCTCAAATCGAAAGTGCGATCGAACAGTATAGATCCCTCAGCGCCGGAATGTTTTTTCTGGATTTAGATACAGGAAACTATTTGGATATCAAGGGCGATCGCGTATTTCCGGCCGCGAGTACCATCAAATTACCGATTCTGATAGCCTTTTATCAAGATGTAGACGCAGGCAAAGTTAGCCTAGACGAAACATTAGTTATGAAGTCCGACTTAGTTGCCAGCGGCTCTGGAACTATGCAAGATGAACGAGATGGCACTCGGTTTAGCATCAGAGAAACCGTAGATAAAATGATTACCATCAGCGACAATACAGCCACCAACATGATTATTGAACGTTTGGGTGGAATTGCTAAACTCAACGAGCGTTTTCGCAGTTGGGGATTAACTGATACGAGAATTCGCAATTGGTTGGGAGATTTTCAAGGAACAAATACAACAAGTTCTGTGGATATGGTAAAGCTGCTGGCGATGCTGTCTGGCGATAAATTAGTTTCTGAATCGAGTCGGGAACAAGCTTTAGAATTACTGCGGCGCACCACAACTAGAACGCTGTTACCTTCTGGTTTAGGCGCAGGAGCCGTGATTGCTGACAAAACCGGAGATATCGGCTTTGTGGTTGGCGATGCGGGAATTATTGATATGCCCAACGGCAAGCGTTATTTAGCCGCAATATTTGTCAAACGTCCTTACAATGACCCGATTGTGAGAGATTTTGTGCGCCGGATTTCGCGGATTGTTTACAATTATTTAGACCAACCTGCGGCGAAAGTACCGGAATTATAGAACTCATGCAAAAAACCCGCTTTCTGGTAAAAATCGTCGATTGATACGAACAATTAACACAGAAACGGGGTTTTTGGTGTGGCTTGCGTAAGCGCTGAATTAACAATTAACTTAAGACTATTCTTTGCGCTCGATGGCTACAGTCAAATGAGCCGCAACTGCCCCAACTGTAGCAAGTACAGCAGCAATTGGAAAGGCTACCGATCCTGCAACGCCGCCCACCAATCCAGCCATCAGCGGAATGTCTGCCAAAATCCGCCCTTGCGAGTTTTTGATGACGAGGCGGCGGAGTTTTCCTTGCTCAATTAGTTCTTTGACTTTAGCAATTAAACTGTCGGCACTAATCTTGAATTCTTCCACTCTGACTTTTTCTTCTGTTGCAAATTCTGAAGCGAATAAAGGAGTTTCAACTGTTGGGTTGGCTGAATTTCCGGCGGCTGCTGTTTCGTCTTCTAAAATCGTTACTTGTTGTTCTAGTTGTGAGTTCATTTTTTGTAGGGGCGGGTGAAAACCAACCGTTTAATTTGTATACCCTTATCTTCGGCGATCGCACTTGGGAATGACAGGCAAGGAAACCCTACAATCTGCATTCGTACTTTCCACCCCCCCACTTTTACTCAAAACCTTATCTCTTTCTGGTTAGAAAAGGGCGGGTTAATCTATTCCTAAAGGTAGAGAAAATATCTTTGGGAAAAGCCGCCCCTAGTGATTATTTGTGTCGAATTAGCTCGTAAATTTCCACATAGTCTTTAGCTGGATATTTCCACGAATTGTCACAATTCATGCCTTGAAGCATGAGTTTTTCAAATTCATCATGATAGTCATACCACAATCCGATCGCCCGATCGAGCGCCGACTCTAAAGCGCCGTAGTCGCTTTGGTAAAACACGTAACCGTTGCGTTC
Source organism: Microcoleus sp. S28C3 (assembly GCF_036700785.1). NCBI lineage: Bacteria > Bacillati > Cyanobacteriota > Cyanophyceae > Oscillatoriales > Microcoleaceae > Microcoleus > Microcoleus sp. S28C3. The sequence goes on from NZ_JAUBPO010000080.1 coordinate 30,214, forward strand.
TTCCGGCAGGTGGCGGGTGTCGTAATCTCGATCGAACACAGTATTCACCAAACCGCCAACTCCCCGCACCACAGGAACAGTACCGTACCTCAACCCGATCATCTGAGTCAGCCCGCAGGGCTCGTAATTGCTGGGAACCACAATCATATCCCCACCCGCGTAAATTAAGTGCGACAGTTCCTCATTAAAACCTAGTTCTAAATGGCAGTCGGGATTATCATTTAAAAACTGTCTTTCGTGCTGGAAATGAGCGTTAATTCCCGCTTCCGTCGCGGAACCCAAAAGCACGAATTGCGCTCCCTTACTCAGAGAGTAATAAATTGCGTGGTGGACGAGATGAACGCCTTTTTGGTCGTCCAAACGACCGATAAAGGTAATAATAGGCTTGTCAGCATCGCGCAGTAACAGCCGATCGCGCAAAGCTTTTTTAGTTTTGGCTTTTCCTGCCAAATCCTCCTGAGTGTAGTGGTGCGGAATATAGCGATCGGTCTCGGGATTCCACACATCGTAATCAATGCCGTTGAGCACCCCGCGAAACTTCTCTTGATATAAATGCAAAGTGTGGCCCAAACCGTAGCCAAACTCGCCGAGGTGAGCTTCCCAAGCGTGGTGCGGCGAAACTGTGGTGACAAAATTAGAGTACACAATGCCACCTTTCATAAAGTTGATGGCAAAAGGGTTAAAGTTATCTCGGAGGCGATCGTACTCAAAATAATAATCCGGTCTGTGCAAACCCGTTGCTTGCAAAATATCGCTACCTCCCATGCCTTGATGTTTGAAATTGTGAATGGTATAGCAGACTCGCTGATATTCCATCCAATTGTATTTGTAAATTTCAAAAAGCAAGACTGGCACCAAACCAGTTTGCCAATCGTGACAGTGAATCACATCGGGACGCTTATTGCTTCTGAGCAAAAATTCCAAAGCGGCTTTGCTGAAAAATGCAAACCGCATATTGTCATCATTGCAACCGTAATAACAGCCCCGATTAAAAAAGTTATCTTGAGAACGAGGTTCGATGAAAAAACACAACTGCCCGTGCACCCAGCCGCACAAGACATCGCAGAGGATTTCGCCGCCGTACCAGGGCACAGCCAAATCCCGGTAGGCCTCGTGAAGTCCCCAAATGTGGTCGTACCTCATGCAGTCGTACTTGGGTAGAATAATCTCGACGCAGTGGCCGGAATTCTGCAACTCCCGACTCAAACCGTAAACTACGTCGCCCAAACCTCCTGCTTTGATGACGGGGGCGCACTCCGAGGCAATTTGTACTATGTACATTTTTTTTTCTCGCTCCTGGATAAATCAAAAAAATATTTTCTTAACTTGACAAAGTATATGAGTTCTCGGCAAATAAGCAAGTAGGCCATTGGGAATACAGGGAAATACGCACAGCTAGCGGATGTTGGGGCAGATTCGGGCGATCGGTGATATCGTTTCCGCTTGGATCAGAATTATTTAAACCGCAGAGGAGGCAGAGGACACATCCGTGAGTTCAATCTAAAATTGATTAACTACCCCATTTCCTCGCATTTGTCAACTAAATATTTTTTAAATTTTTTGCCTAATTTGCGCGAAAATTTCTCGCACGATGCTGATAACTGATTGGCACAGAGCACCTGTTCGGCTGCCAAACATCAACAGGACTTACGCATTCAAGGGCGGTGTTACAAGGGTTTGAGATTCTTCATTTCACTTGCCAATGACACAATTACCTTGAAATGCGCCCAGAACTAATCAAATCAGGGATTCTATCTTGGAAATTCAACCAGCAAATGCCGTGTCCAGCATTCATCCAGAGACTCTTAAGGAGGCGCTCGCCGATGCCCGACACCAACGATAAGGAAAACAATTTAAACCAACAACTCCAACAGCTAGTTGCTGAAGCCTGTTCGCATCCGCCCAAAAGCTTGATGCGGCGGGAAAAACTCAGCGAGATAGTGAGGCTGATTGTAAAATCCGGCAAACTTTGGCAAGAAGACACGCCTCATTACAACGATGCTTTACAGCAAACTTGGGTGTATTTTTGTCGCAATGTTTGCGAAGCTAACACCGCCAACAAACCTTACGATCGCAATCTGGGCAGCGTCATTACTTGGCTGGACAAATATCTCAAGATGCGACTGAAAGACTTTACTCTCGAACAAACGCAGGAAAAAGTTAGACGTGATTTACCCTTGATTTCAGAAGACTCAGCAGAAATTAACCCGATCAATAATATCGAAAACCCGCCGACTTATTCTGACAGTCCGCTAGCCATCCTAGAAGAGACAAAAAAATGGGTGCGGGCAGATCCCGAGGGGGAATTGAGAAGCGTTCACATCAAAGAACGCCCCGATGTCACTTGCCAAACCTTAATTCTGAGGCGTCTTCCCCCGGAGACTCCCTGGAAAAACATTGCTCTTGAATTTAACTTGCCGCCGTCAACCGCACCAAATTTTTATAAAAGAGAATGTCTGCCCCGCTTGCGAAATTTTGCCAAAAATCAAGGATATCTGGAATAAAGGCAGGACAACTCCTGTCCTAAAAAAAATCTGTAAAAAAGGAAAACCGTGATGAATAACAGCACCGAAAATATCAGAGAAAAATCTATTCCCCTGCCCATTACAGCCGCAGCCCTGCGGCTGGCACAGAAGTTTTCAAATCTTGAGGGAGTGACATCCCCGGAAAAAAAAGAGCAAGTTTATTTCAACACTTTAGCTGTATGTGCAGTGAAAGATTACATGGAAATGATGGACATTCCCACAGACTTGAATGCCAGCGACAGTTGGAACGCGGCCATGCGCCTTTACACCGATGCAGCAGACTTGAAATTAACTCAACTAGGTCATTTGGAATGCCGACCTCTGAAGTCGGGCAAGTTTTGTTACATTCCCCTGGAAATACCGGACGATCGCATTGGTTTAGTAGCAGTTGAGATCGATATAAAGCGACAAGAAGCTACTTTGCTGGGATTTATGAAAACTGCAAGCGCTGGGGATTTAGCTATTGACAAATTGCAAAGTTTTGACAAACTTCTCCAACATTTGGATTGTCTGGAACGCAGCCGAAAAACTGTACAACTGCGTCAGTGGCTGCACAATATTTTTGATACTGGTTGGCAGTCTGTAGAAGATATTTTAGTGCCAAAAGAACCTCATTTAGCTTTTCGCTACAGCAGCGCAGTCGTGCGGGGCAAGATAATCCATCTGACAGCAGATATCTCGGAAAAAGCATCAGCAACCATCGATTGTTTTCAAGAAAAACCTAATTTATGCAGGGGTGTAAGAGAACCAGCCCGATCGGTAGCTTTGCTGGTGGCGATCGAACCAACAACCGATACTGAAACTAATATTAAAGTACAGGTGCATCCCGCTGGCGGGGCAGACAGCTTGCCGCTCAATCTGACTCTGAAAGTCACCGACGGCGAGGGAAAAACTGTCATGGAAGCTTGCGCTGGCAGCGGTAACAGCTACATGACTCTAGAATTTGCCGCCGATCGCGGAGAATGTTTCAGCGTTGTGGTAAAACTGAAAGAATTCTGTATTGCAGAGAATTTTGCCGCCTAAAGCGGCTCGCTTGCCATAAGTTGTTCAGCATGGAAATTGAACCTGGGCGGGCAGGATGCCCAGCCCACAAGAATTTCATCGCGCCGTGACTGTAAAATTTAGATGCGCCTAGGCTTATCAGTTGTTAGCCATGCCGAAATTAGTTGTTTTGAAGCTAGATGATAACTTGATAAAAGGGGTGCGAGTTTCTCTGGAAATCGGCGCGGAAGGAGATCTGCCTGCAGTGCAAATCCAAGCCTTCCTGCCTCCGAAACCAGAAATAGCGGAACACTACGATCGCTGGCAGTCAACCTACCGCAGTTTGGGAGATTTCCGCATTAAGCCGATCGAAATTAGCATTAGGGGCTCTCGTGCGGAACAGTTGGCCAAATGCCGCTTGTTGCGGGAACAGTTAAGCCAGCAAATCAATAGCTGGCTCAACTCCGAACCGTTTCGCAAACTCAAAGAAACATTGCTCGAACAATTAATGCCGTCGGACACGATTCGATTTTTAATCCAAACTGACGACATCAATCTGCGGCGGCTGCCTTGGTACTGTTGGGATATTTTTGAGCGCTACCCGAAAGCCGAAATTGCTTTGAGTCCCCCAACTTCTAAAAAACCGGCTATTGCCAACAGAAATCCCGCTAAAGGCAGCGTAAAAATTTTAGCAATTTTGGGGAACAGTCAAAAAATTGATATTGAGCAAGATAGAATTATACTTGCAGGATTGCCCTCAGCAGAAGTTACTTTTTTAGTAGAACCAAGTCGCCGCCAAATCGGCGATCAGCTTTGGGAAAAAAGCTGGGATATCTTATTTTTTGCAGGACACAGTTCTACCCACAGCGACGGCCGATCGGGTAAATTTTATATTAATCAAACGGAGAGTTTAACAGTAGAAGAACTGAAACACGGTTTCAAGCTAGCGGTTAGCAGCGGCTTGCAGTTAGCCATTTTGAATTCCTGCGACGGATTGGGAATAGGGCGACAGCTTGAAGATTTGGGCATCCCGCAAACGATCGTAATGCGGGAACCGGTGTCCGATCGAGCTGCCCAAGATTTTTTAAAGTATTTTATCCAAGCTTTTTGCACCGGGGAATCTTTGTATGTGGCAGTGCGTCTCGCGAGGCAAAGATTGGCAGAATTAGAGTCAGAAATTACCGGCGCGGATTGGCTGCCGATAATTTGTCAAAATCCGGCATCCAAGCCGCCAACTTGGCAAGAGTTGCTGCACAAACCCGAGCCGGAAACTGTCAGCAATCCGCCATCTTTATCTCGGCTGCGCCGCTTTCAGATCGGGCTGTTGGCGATCGCAACTGCTGCTGTTTCTGTCATGGGAGCGCGATCGCTGGGCTTGCTCCAGATATGGGAATTGCAAGCTTTTGACCAACTGATGCGGCTGCGTCCTGCAGAAAGCTCAGACTCGCGTTTGCTGGTGGTGGAGGCGACGGAAATGGATATCAACAAATATGGCTTTCCGCTGCCGGATGCGACGATCGCAAAAGCAGTGGAAAAATTGGCCCAGTATCAGCCGCAAACGATCGCTCTGGATATCTTCCGCCCTAGTCCTTTACAACCCGGTTATGCAGCATTAGCGGCTCGCTTTCAGGGCGATCGAAATTTAATAGGTTTGTGCAGCGTCAAAGAAACCGGCAAACCCAACAAATGCGGCATCGAACCGCCGCCCGCACTGCCAAAAGAGCGCCTCGGGTTCAGCGATGTGGTGGCAGATGCCGACGGTATTCTCCGCCGCCACTTGCTGTTTATGCAGCCGCACAGCAGCGATCCTTGTACTACAGATCACTCTTTGAGCGCGAGGGCTGCCCTCCATTACCTAGCAGAAAAAGGCATCAAACCGGAAGATATTCCCAGAGATAAGATAAGGCTGGGTAATGCAGTTTTTGCACCGATTCACGGCAGTACTGGCGCTTATCAAAACTTGGACAATCGCGGTTTTCAAATGATGCTCAATTACCGACAACCCAAAAATTTTGTTCGCCGAGTCAGGCTGGCAGAACTGTTAGAAGGAAAAGTCAATCCCCATTGGATAAAAGACCGAATTATCTTTATTGGCGTGACGGCTCCGATTTCCAATCCAGATTATTTTTTGACGCCCTACAGTGCGGGAGAATCGCCTTCCCAGAAAATGCCGGGGGTGTTAATTCAATCGCAAATGTCGAGTCAAATTATCAGCGCTGCTTTGGATGGGCGCCCGCTGCTGCAAATTGCACCTGAATGGACCCAAATGCTGTGGATTGTGAGTTGGGCAGCAGTTGGTAGCGCGATCGCGATTGTCAGCCGACGCAGGCTGCACGCGGTGTCAGGGGCGATCGCATCTGCGGGGATTTTGAGCGGGGTTTGCTGGTTTTTGCTAATCGGGGGCTGGTGGGTGCCTTTGGTACCCTCAGCTTTGGCACTGGTAGCAGCGGGTTCAATTGCGATCGTTTTTACTTTTCGGCCGAAATGACAATATGAATTGGCAATCGTTAGATGACATCGCCAACAAATAATCTCCAGCCGTTGGAGAGATGTAGGGGTGGAGCATTTGGGCGACAATTCATGTTTCCCACCTTTGATTTTATGCCCAAATGCTTCACGCTCCCCAGGCTATTCAATTAGAAACTAAATAGGGCTTGCTGAATAAAGAGAAAAACTAGATGTTTTATGGGTTTGTCAGCGCGGCTGGGGTAGTCAAAAGCA
>NZ_JAUBPO010000081.1:0-33375 GCF_036700785.1 Microcoleus sp. S28C3
TTCGATTGGTAATGGTTTCATTACTGCTACTGCTATACTTATTTTAAGTGTACTCTATTTACCTGCAATCTGCTGTATGTTACATGACCCGACGCAAGGAGAAGCAGTAATGATTTTACCTGCATCTATTCAAGGGAAATGGAAACTACTGGCAACAGCCTTGATTTTTCCTCTGACACTAATTGGTGTTGGCATTCAGCAACAACCGCTTCAAGCACAACAAAATCCATCTAAGAGTAATGTTGCTGCATTGCCAGATGGTATTTACCTGTACGGAGATTCGCCACAGCCCAACCAAGTTCTTCAAAACTATATTGTGTTTCAACGCCAGAACGATCGGGTCGTCGGTGCAATCTACGCGCCGCGATCGGACTTTGCGTGCTTCACTGGTAAAATCCAGGGAAATACACTTTACGGGAAGGCAATCTCAGCCGGAAAGATTCAAACAGTTGAAATCAATACTCAGCTAACCAATCTGCATTCTATTCGCACAATTAGCTCAAACGATCGGCGCATTCTTTCAACCTGCCAAGAAACTGCGCAAGCTAACATATCCAGGTAACTCTTTTACTTAGCTCAAATGCTGCATGAGGCGGGCGGTGCGTTACACTGCGTTAACGCACCCTACGAATTGAAAATTTATGGTTATCAGGATCTGCCTGGTAATACAGCGTATTCCAGGTTTATGAAGTAGGGACACGGCAATGCCGTCTCCCTACGGTGGGGATAGATCGATCTAGGATGTCCTTCATAAATGTGGAATATGCTGTAAATATCTAGAGGCTATGCCTCGATTGAAAAATAGTACAAAAGATGAGTTTTGACCGCCGGCTTAATGGCCCTGAAAAAAATCCGTTTTATTGACTTATTCTCAGGAATAGGCGGCATGAGATTAGCGTTTGAATCCGCCGCTGTTCCTTGAATCTGGAAACAGAATGTCTCTTAAGCAGCGAAATCAATCCCGACGCTCAGTTAGTTTACCAGTACAAGGTAGGCGACTAATTGACTATCGCGGTGGCAATTCTATTCATTCTTAGGAACTGGGTTTGGGAGGCGAGTGCAGTTTAGACAGAATTGAGTTGATGAAGAGTTTTATATGGAAAAGGCGAAATAAAGAATTTGGGCATGACTCAGATGGCAAGCTATTAACTAAAGAGCAAATAGCTACTTTTTTTGCTCATCCCAATCTCGATAAAATTCTGGATTCCTTGGTAACAAAAAAGTACCTGCAAGGGAACATCGCAATTCTCCTTTTGGGAAACTCCTTTTAATATAACCTTAAGTAATGTGCGCCATCAGCACCCTACTTTTGAGCGGGCAGGATGCCCGCACCACAAGAAACGAAACAGCTTTACGATTAAGTCAGGTGGGCAATGCCCACCCTACGAATTAATCCAATTAGCTTTGGGCTACAGGTTCCTTAGCCAAAAACTTCTCTAATTCCGTCAAAGCATCGGCATCAACCTTAGTCTGCATCGGACAGAACTTAGGCCCGCACATCGAACAGAATTCAGCAGTTTTGTAGATATCTGCTGGCAAAGTTTCGTCGTGATATTCCTTTGCCCGTTCTGGATCTAATGACAGCTCAAATTGACGGTTCCAATCGAAATTGTAACGCGCTTTCGAGAGTTCATCATCGCGATCGCGCGCACCCGGACGACCCCGTGCAATATCCGCAGCGTGAGCCGCGATTTTGTAAGCAATCAGCCCGTTTCGGACATCCTCAGCATTCGGCAATCCTAAGTGTTCCTTCGGCGTCACGTAACACAGCATTGCAGTACCGTACCAACCAGCCATCGCCGCCCCAATTGCTGAGGTAATGTGGTCGTACCCAGGCGCAATATCTGTCACCAACGGCCCCAAAACATAGAAGGGTGCTTCGGAACATTCCTCCATTTGTTTTTTGACATTAAACTCAATTTGATCCATCGGAACGTGACCAGGCCCTTCCACCATTACCTGCACGTCGTGTTCCCAAGCTTTGCGAGTTAATTGTCCCAAAGTTTTGAGTTCAGCTAATTGAGCATCATCCGACGCATCGTGAGTGCAACCGGGGCGCAAAGAATCTCCCAAACTAAACGAAACATCGTATTTTTTGAAGATTTCAATGATGTCATTAAAGTGAGTGTAGAGGGGATTTTGTTTGTGGTGGTGCAGCATCCACCGCGCCAAAATACCGCCGCCCCGAGAGACAATCCCAGTCAGCCGATTTTTCACCAACGGCAAATGCTCGATCAGAATTCCGGCGTGAATTGTTTGGTAATCAACACCTTGTTGAGCGTGTTTGTCAATGATGTGAAGAAAGTCATTGGGGGTCAGACTTTCCATATTACCGTGAACGCTTTCTAGTGCTTGGTAAATTGGTACAGTACCGATCGGCACCGGTGAAGCTTTGATAATTGTAGTGCGAATTTCATCCAAATTGCCGCCGCCGGTGGACAAGTCCATCACCGTATCAGCGCCGTATTTCACTGCTAGTTTAAGCTTGTCAACTTCTTCTTCCATATTGGAAGAGTTGGGAGATGCACCGATATTAGCATTGACTTTGCATTTAGAGGCAATACCGATCGCCATCGGTTCCAAATTCGTGTGATTGATATTAGCCGGAATAATCATCCGTCCCCGCGCTACTTCGGCGCGGATCAGTTCTGGCGGGAGATTTTCTCGCTTAGCAACAAAGTGCATTTCCTCAGTAATTACACCTTGGCGGGCGTAGTGCATTTGAGATACATTGGTGTGCCCCTGACGCTTAGCGATCCATTCGGTACGCATATTTAATTTCCTTGATAAACAGCTTCCCTCCGCTGGTATTACCCAGACTCAGGTTCTAAGGGTGTTTTCTCAGCCCGGATATTCGGGCACCCCTAGCTAAGCTGTTGATTGTATCACCGATTTCTGTGCGCCACGGCAGCAACTAAGGAAATCTTAATATTGAGAGATAGATGAGGGGAGCGATCGGTCTATAATATCTAATAACTCAGGCAGAAAGGAGGCTACAAGATGAATACATTTGAGTCAAACAGCGAGACATCTCCCTCAAAGCATCTAGCGGATGAGGAACAGGAAAACGATATTCAGGATAGCGGGGAAGATGATAGCGGGGAAGATGAGGAGGACATTATTCCCTCCAGATTTTCCATAGCAGTTTCTCGAATTGATTTTGATGTAGCGGGTCTAGTTAGACGCCTGGAAAGCGAAGACGTATTTATTCCAGAGTTCCAGCGTGCTTATGTCTGGAAACCAAAACAAGCATCGCGTTTTATAGAATCACTCTTGCTTGGTCTTCCAGTTCCCGGCATATTTTTAGCAAAAGAGCGAGAAACAAAAAAACTGCTGGTGATTGATGGTCAGCAAAGATTACGTAGCCTTTTATATTTCTATCAAGGCAAGTTTCTCAACAGTCGGCACTCGTTTGCTCTGAAAGGGGTTCATACAGAATTTGAGAAGGAGACATATAAATCACTGAAAGACGCATACCGACGCCAGTTAGATGACTCGGTTGTATCGGCTACAGTTGTCGAGCCACTTTATGCAAACGACGAGAGTAGTATTTACTATATTTTTGAAAGGTTGAATACCGGAGGTACTATCCTTAAACCGCAGGAAATTCGTGCTTGCATCTATCACGGCGAACTCAATGATTTGCTAGGGCAACTAAATAAAAATCTAGCGTGGCGTGAGATATTTGGTCTCCAAGACAAAAACGGGAAAGATCAAGAACTTATTTTACGATTCCTGGCTTTTTACTTCGAGGGAAACGATTATAAGCCTTCTCTAAAAGAATTTCTTAATCAATACATGAGGCAAAATAGGCACCTTGCCCGCCAATCAAAAGAACAAATAATAAACGCATTTATCCCAACGATTGAAGTGCTGCATAAAGGTCTTGGTAACAAAGCTTTTAAACCTCAAAAATTATTGATACCTACTTACTTTGAAGCTGTGATGGTAGTTACTGCCCGCAGGTTAGAAAAAGGCAAAATTAATAATATTGAACAACTGGGAGAACGCTATAAATCACTTATAGAAGATAATAATTTTAGTGGAGTAGCTCAAAAAGTACGTAATCTTACTAGCCAAGAGAATGTTATGAAGAGGTTAGAAATTACTTCCTATTATTTAGGAAATTTGGAATAGTAAGTATTGCATAAAAGTAGCGTTAATTATGATTATAGATTCCTCTGTCTCAGCTCTAACCTCTCGCTATCAATTAGCCACAAATTCTATATAAGTGCAATACAGCACTTGATTACCCACCTAATAGAACTTGCGCTGATTTGGGCTGTTAAATATATTGTAAGTTAAGATAGCAGTAGGTTTACGAGTAGCGCCCTCGCCCTAACCCAATATAAAATCAACGCTCACTTCTAAATCGGGAAAAGCCAGCGGCGCAACTTGTTGACCGCGCCAAAACTTGAGCATTAAACTATAACCGTTCGGGCCTGGCTGACGGTAGACTTCCAAACAATTTTCAACTAAATCTACCAGCCAAACTTCTTGAATGAGCGATCGAGCGTAAATGGATACTTTCACATCTCTGTCATAATCAACCGTACTATCTGAAACCTCAACTAACAGCAAAACTTCAGACGGTACTGGATGGGCTGTGGCGTAGTAGTCAGCGCGAGGTTCCAGCAATACAACATCCGGTTGAGGTTCAGTGCGCTCAGTCAACTGGATAGGGTCTTGGGCAGCTATAATCGCACGTCTTCTCTCCAAATCAGAGAACACAGCGATCAGACGCTTAACAGAACTTGCGTGACGAGTACCAATTGCAGCCATTTTAACAATCTCTCCTTCTATGAGTTCTACCCGATCGCCCTCCGAGAGAATACCCGCCTCAGTCATCAAATGATATTCTTTTACTGTAAATAACCGTTTTTGAAGCTGAACAGACATATAACTATTCTCCTTGTTTGCAGCTTCCCTAAATTTACCATAAAAAAAACCGCCCCAAACGGAGCGGCAAAAAGAGGAGCATTTTTAATGACAAACTTTAGACAAAAAGCATTTAAATGCCCGCTATCAAGTCGGTTTAAAGACTCGTCAATAACTGTAGGGGTGGTTCATCGCCAACTATTAATACAGTTAAATTTGATTGTTGTTGGAAAAGTTCCTCTCGATATACAGCCCACATATTCTCATCCCTTACTAACTTAAAAGTAAGGTGCGCTTGCCGATTACCTGACACCTATGAATTTTGAACAACGGAATTCGGCTTAACTTCAGTCTCTTTTTCCCCGGATTCATTTCCGTGTGTATCCTGCTTTAATTCTGATACAATTGCGCCTCGATCGCGCCAAGCTTCCGCATTGTCAGGTTTGATGGCGATCGCGCGATCGTAAGCTGCCATTGCTGCCTTATAGCGCTTTAATGCTGACAAAGCTGTGCCGAAGTGGTGCCAAGCATCGTAGGAGTCTGGCTTAATAGCAATCGCTTTCTCATAAGCTGCGATCGCTTCTTCATTGCGCTGCAATTTTGCCAAAGATTCGCCTTTACAAAACCAAGCTTCGTAACACTCGGAATTAAGGGTAATTGCTGATTCGTAAGAGGCAATTGCTGCTTCGTGCTGCGACAGTTTGTCGAAAGCTGCGCCTCGGTTGTGCCACACTTCAAAATCCTGCGCTTTAATTGCTATTGCTTTGTCGTAGCATTCGATCGATTCTTGATATCGCTGCATTTTTCCGAGTACAGCGGCTCTATTGTACCAAACTTCGTATTTGTCTGGCCGGATTCCCAGAGCTCGATCGTAAGAATCAATAGCATCGCTGTAGCGGAGCAGTCTCCACAGCATATTGCCTCGATTGTACCAAGTTTCGTATCTCTTCGGATTGAGTTCAAGAGCGCGATCGTAAGAATCAACTGCTGCTGCGTACTGCTCTATTTTGCCCAGCATCGCGCCTCGGTTGTGCCAAATTTCGCTGTCGGTTGCTTTGATAGCGAGGGCGCGATCGTAACTGGCGATCGCTTCTTCGTAATGCTGCAATTTAGCCAACAAAGCCGCTATACTGTGCCAACAAGCGTATTTTCGGGATTCGCTCGAACTTGCTCGCTCGTAACAGACGATCGCCTCTTCGTACTTCTGCAATTTTGCCAGCAAAGTCGCTTTATTATACCATGCTTCGTAGTGATCGGCTTTAATTAATATTGCTTGGTCGTAGCAGGCGAGAGCTTCTTCCTGGCGCTGCAATCTTATTAACACATTTCCGCGCCAATACCAACCCTCATCCAAATTCTTATTAGCTAAAATAGCTTTTTCCAAGCCGACTAATGCCTCATCATAATTGCCTTGAAAATAAAGCCCTTCGGCTTGCTTGATATAATCGTCAGCAATCAAATTTTCGTCTCTAGCAGGTGCAGTTTGCGAATTTTGGGAATTGTTTAAGGGCGGTTGAGGTGCGAGTTTGAGAGCTTCTTTGGCAACAACTGCGGGAACTTGGGAAATTTCTTGAACAATTTGAGATTTTTTCTCGTCAACTTCTGTCAACAAAACTTGCAGGTGCATGATAAATTGAGATTTGAGAGTCTCAATTTGCTCGACCGAAGATTTGGAAAGTTCAGTTTCTCTAGTTAAAAAATCAATGGATTGTTTAGCGGCACTCATTTGCGCTTCTAATTCATTCCTCAATTTTTGAGTTAGTTGGCTAGAATTTATGAGTTCTGATTCCAATACACCAATGCCCTGCAATCGTTTATTGGCATCAGCAACCAACTGTTTGATAATTAGCCGTCGCATCAGCCAAAAAAAGGCAATTGTCACTGGTGGAAAGACAGTACCAAGAATTAGTAAAATATTGAGCAGAGTTATAGTATTATTAAAACCGTATCCAGATTCAGCACTGCCAGTAGACGGGGAGATAAAAGCGAAAACCTCGCGAACTTGAGGATTGCTTTCAACACCGATTTCGATTAATTTAGCCAGCCAAGTTTCTTGTAAAGATTTTGTTAGTTCATCGCCGGATGCAGCAGGAGTATTCGCCTTGGTGTTTGCAGCAGCAGATAAATCGGGTTGAGCCGAGGCTACCAGCAAACCAGTCTGGGATTTTACAGCAATTCGCGGGGAAAATTGTTCGTGGGCGATCGTCTCAGGCGCGCTAATTGACTCAGCCCGACGGGATACGGTAGTATTCGGGGAAAATTGTTCGTGGGCGATCGTCTCAGGCTCGCTAATTGACTCAGCGGCACCCGATTCAGTATGATTTACGGCATCAACAAAGTTGCTAGCCTGCGGTGTTTGAGGAGAGATGGGAGGTGCAGCAGGATTGGCGCTAGTATTAGCAGTTAAATTGTGGGATGCGAGGGCAGCCAGAGTCAAGAGAGCTACATTTGAGACGCGCATAAACGTCAACTCATTTAGGAGAAATTGGTGCTTGGTTGTCAGCGATCGGGCGATCGACCTCATACTCTCAGCAGTTAGAATAGCTGACAGGAGGAATGCTGACTTACTATCTCCAAAATACGCGCGCAGCCTGACTTGTCAGGAAAAGTGCCAATAATTCTGAGTGTGGAACTTTTTTGAAAAAATATATTCTCGCGCCTAATCCGGTTGAATAACTCTCGGAATCATTATTAGGCTGGTAGGGCGGGGTGCACCAATCTGCACAATTAGCCAAAGATCCGGCCCAACCCGCCCTAACTGAACCGATTTTTAACTCTAAACCTTCGCTAAAATCGCTTCCGGCTGCTGACGTTGGGCCGCCACTTCCTCTAAATCAGCGCCGTAAATTTCACAGCTATTATTCGGACTTTCAATCAGTTTAATCTTGTGCAACTCCGCGCCCAATTCCCGAACGGGCGATCGCAATAATTGCCCGATCCGAACTGCAATATTCTCCGCAGTCGGCACAACCTTCTCAAAATAAGCAATATCCTTATTTAAAAAAGTGTGATCGAAAGGTTCAACAACATAATCGTCAACTGCTTTTTGCAAAGCTCCCAAATCAGCAATCATGCCAGTCCGCGCATCAATTTCTCCTTTAACCGTCACCTCTAAATGATAATTGTGACCGTGACCGTTGGGACGAGCACATTTGCCGTAAATTTCCGAGTTTTCTTCAAAGCTCAAATCGGGACGAGCCAACCGATGGGCCGCACTAAAATGAGTGGACAGAGTTAAATAAGCTTCCATTCCGTTTCCTAAATATTCAGCCCAAAGTTCGGGATGTTCAAACAATTGAATTTTGCTCAAATGTAAATGAGGGGCTAGCCGCAGCCAAATTTGCCGTGCTATGTTTTCGGTAGTTGGCAGAGTCTGCTCAAATTCCGGCCACGCTTCGTTAAGGTAGGAAAAATCGAGATCCTTGGTAACTTCCCGCTTGATGACGTGCTTGACATCAGACAGGTTGAGCACCATGCCGTACTCGTCGAGTTCGCCTATCATGGAAACGTAAAGGACGTAATTGTGTCCGTGTCCCGGTGCGCGGGCAGTTGGGCCAAACCGCTCAAAGTTCTCGGCTTCGCTCAACTCCGGTAGCCAGTACCGGTGACTCGCCGAAAACTGTGCCCGACGATTGATGATGCACTGCATAAAAGTCAAGTAGGGTAAGCTTGTTAAGTTCTGTAAAGGACTTACTTCTTAAGGATAAACTAATTTTTGCTGGAATTTTTCAATAATTTGAGGGTGCTGTAAATGAATTTCTACCAATTTTCCAGATATTGGCAACACGTCGTTGCTCGATCGAGCTGCAGGGCCGGGTTTACGGCACAATACAGATATCCGGCAGAAAATACCGCTACAAAATAGTTTTTCGCCATCAGTTACTAACCCATCACTTACCAGCCTTTGAGAAAGTGCCTGAAGCGGATCTATCCCTAAGGGAATCCACCTTTTTTGCAACACAGGGCACTCCACCGTTCGAGTTTTTCGCCTAAGCTCTGCAATAGTTAGCAGTTGGCGGTTTAGTTGCGCTCAAAACTAATTACCCACGATCGATCACCAATTACCTATTACCAAATATTAATGAATTGGATTACTGCACGAGCCGATCGCTTTTTTGAACATTTCTCGGGTGCGATGACAACCCCGCTATTCTATATCGGGAACACTCATCTGTCCATCAGTGCGATCGTCAAACTGATAGTTTTAGCTATATTTGCCTTGATTGTAGCTAAGATTATCAGCGAAGGAATCAAGCGCAGCGTGCTAGTTCGGATGGGATTGGATCGCGGCAGTCGAGAAGCAATTTCCACCATCATTAGTTATATTTTAGCAACTCTTGGCTGTATATTCGTCCTGCAAAGTGCCGGCATAAACCTCACTTCTCTCACCGTCTTAGCTGGCGTTGTCGGCATTGGTTTCGGCTTCGGCTTGCAAAATCTCGCCAGCAACTTTATCAGCGGTCTCACCCTGCTATTTGAACACCAAATTAGAGTCGGAGACTTTATTGAGATTGACCATTTATTAGGAACAGTAGAAACTATTTCCATCCGCTCCACAATTATTAAAACCATTGACGGACTGTTTGTGATTATACCAAATATTAAGTTTGTCGAAACTAACATTATTAACTGGAGTTACAGAGACCCCAGATGCCGCCTCCACATCCCCGTCGGCGTTGCTTACGGATCTGACCCAGTAATAGTTACGGAAGCGCTGTTAATTGCAGCGCGGATGGAATCGAATGTTTTGTCCCATCCTTCTCCTAAAGTATGGTTTCACGGTTTTGGAGATAACGCTTTAAATTTTGAACTTTTAGTTTGGATTGACCAGCCACAAGAAAGCGATGCAATTAAAAGTGCAGTTAATTTTTTAATAGATTACGAATTGCGCCACCGAAATATCGAAATTCCTTTTCCCCAGCGGGATTTGTGGCTGCGAAACCCCCAAGAGTTAACTAAACTTTTTTACAATAACAAAGATGATAATTCTAACGGCAAAGTTTTTCCGCATAATGCCAAACATTCAGCCGAGATAAAATCTAATCCCCCCGTTCCTGAACATAAAAATCCAGGGCCTAAATCCCCTAATAATTGGACGCTGCGAGATTTGTTGCGGCGAGTAACTTATTTTGAACAGTGTACGGATTTAGAACTGCGACAGTTAATTGAATACGGCTACCGACAACTCTTTCCAGCAGGACAGGTTGTATGTAAAGAAACTGACCCTGGCGATTCTTTTTATATTATTCTTTCGGGTACTGTAGAAGTTCTTTCTCAAAAAGCTGGTCAGTATATTGCTACGCTTCACGAGGGCGAGTTTTTTGGGGAAATATCTTTGCTGTTGGGAACTCCCAGAACGGCGACTGTAAAAACTAGCGAAGATGCAATTTTGTTTGTGGTGGAACGCCACGACTTGCAAAAACTTTTAAGAGAACAACCGAATTTAGCAGATCAGATTGCTCAAAAATTGTCGGAACGCCAGCAAGCTTTGAGAGATTTGGGATTGTTAGATGGCGACTCTCTGGGACAAACTCCTTTTCTTAAAATTCGCAAGCGAATTCAAGTTCTTTTTGGAATTTGATACGGGAAGGAAGTTCGGCAACGCGCAGTGAATCGGGATTTAATGGATTTAACGGATGGATTTTGAGGGGATTGGGAATTGGTAATTGGACAATTCTCTTACTCTCCCCTCTGCTTAACTAACTAACTTTTAATTTTTAATTCATCCTGTGCTTCCCGCCGCAGTCTAGCGGCAATTCTAAACAGTTCTTGGCCGGTGTGCAAGTGGCGATCGTCATAATTGAGGGTAAATAAATGCAATTCTTCTATGCCGTCTCCGACTTGATTGATACAGTAGTAGAGATGGGCCGCAACTCCGGCTACATTAGAGGGATTGGGCATGGATGTAAGAAAGTTATGAGCTTTTTTGAGAAACTCGCGGCTGGTTTCGATATAAAGTTGAAACTTTTCTATCAGTTCGTCATCAAACGGATCTGCGGACAATTCGTCTATTTCTTTTTTAAGTGGCTTCAAGATGCTGTTGAGCATTCTATTGACGGGTTTGTATACTTTAATCAGCCACTGTTCCATTTGTTCGTCGGCGTCCCGTGCTGTTTGTGTTTGCTGGCGGCTGACGTTTGGTGCGGCTGGTGATTGCTGTTCGCTGGGGTCGGAAATTTGGCGATCGTAAGATTGTCTGTGCTGGGCATCTCCTAATATTTCATAGGCTGCATTGAGGCGGACAATCTCTTCGTGATCGGCTTTGGAACTGTGGCTGTCTGGATGAAATATTTTGACTAAACGGCGGTATGCTTGTTTAATCTCGGCTTGTGTTGCGGTTGGGCTAATCTTTAGGGTTTTGTAGTGATTGGTAACGGAAGACACGCTGTTATTTCCTTGAAATCTGGATAATCTGCGAAAAAGTGCTTGACAAAAATATCATTATTTGCTAATTTATTAGGTATTTATATGATATAAATGTCAAAAATTGTAAGTAAAAAACGTCTGTTTTCAAATTATCATAAATCTATTTTAGAAAAACATTGATGCTTTTGAAGTGGCAAGCCGATCGACATTTGGGACTCATATAGCACTCCTTCCACCAATTGTTAGCTCCTTCTCTTCTTCTCTCTTCCTTCACCACAAGAGCGCTTAGCGCCCGCTTCGCTAACGCGCCGAAAGCAGTTCAAAAAAAGCGACTTCAGAAATTCGGCATCATTCGCGATCGAGGCAGCTACAATCTATCGCAATTCTTTAAGTAAGGTAAAAACAAAAGCCAAGCAGGGCGTACACTGTACGCCCTGCTCTGTGTTTCTGCCACTTGGGTCGGAGGCTGACTTAGTTGAGGGCAATCGCCAGATTGAGTTCTGGATCTTGGAACAAGGGAGTGCTGAGATAGCGTTCGCCGAAGCTAGGCTGAATCATCACAATCAATTTCCCTGCATTTTCGGGACGCTTGCCGACTTTCACCGCCGCACACAGTGCCGCACCGCTGGAAATACCTGACAAAAGTCCTTCTTCTCTGGCCAAGCGGCGGCCGTAGGCGATCGCCTCATCATCCGTAACAACTATAATTTCGTCGATCGAATCCACATTCAGCACCGGCGGCACAAAACCAGCACCGATACCTTGAATTTTGTGAGGCCCTGGCTTTCCGCCCGACAGTATCTGACTGTTGGCCGGCTCAACGGCGATCGCCTTAAACTCGGGTTTCCGCGACTTAATCACCTCTGCGACACCCGTAATCGTACCGCCCGTGCCGACTCCCGAAATCAGGAAATCAACCTCGCCGTCTGTATCTTCCCAAATTTCCTCAGCCGTTGTCGAACGGTGAACCTGCGGGTTCGCTGGATTCCGAAACTGCTGCAACATATACGCATTGGGAGTTTTGTCCACAATCTCTTGAGCGCGGCGGATGCAGCCGCTCATGCCCTCAATTCCCGGAGTCAGTTCTAGTTGGGCCCCGTAAGCTCGCAGCATCGATCGGCGTTCCGTGCTCATTGTATCCGGCATGGTCAAAATCAACTGGTAGCCCTTAGCCGCCGCCACCATTGCCAGAGCAATTCCGGTATTGCCAGAAGTCGGTTCCACTAAAACCGTTTTGCCTGGAGTAATCAGCCCTTCGGCCTCGGCTTGATTGACCATACTGACACCGATGCGGTCTTTCACCGATGCTGCCGGATTCATGCCTTCGAGTTTTACGACAATCCGAGCCAAGCAGCCTTCAGCTTGGGGAATGCGGTTTAGTTGCACCAGGGGCGTCCGCCCTACCAATTCTGTAATGTCGCCAGCAATACGCATAATCTTTGTCAGTTTGTGGTTGAAAGTAAATGTTAATTCCTAGTTGGCAATATTAACTAGATGTAATACATGATATCGAGCTGCCGTCTGCCATTGCGCTTTTCGCAAAGATCCTGTAGCGTATATTTTTGCAAAACTGAGTTGGCAATCGATCGGGCTTCTTGCCAAACTTCCCAAATCACAGCACTTTCTACAGTTTGAGCAGGCGAGTCTTTTTCAGCTCGATCGAACTCTGAGCCTTCGAGACAGTTGATAATTTCTAGGAGTGTAATTTTCCAGGGTTCCCTTGCCAAAATATAACCTCCCTTAGCTCCTCGCTGGCTGCGAATCAGCCCGCAGCGTCTCATGGTAGCCAGCAACTGCTCTAAATATCGATCGGGAATATTTTGCTGAGCCGCTATCTGGCGAATTTGCAGAGGCTCGCCTTCATCGTAGCAATCGGCAAGCTCCAGCAAAGCTAAGATTGCGTATTCGCTTTTACAGGAGAGTTCTACCATAATTGCTTTAAATATCAGAATTATCAACTTTGAAGTCAGATGTTAAAAGTCTCCTCAATGTTGAGTTCCCAATTCTAACTCCTAACTTTACCTTTTATTATACCCCGGTTTTCCACTGAACTTAATCGACTTTCATCACTCGATCGTTGGGACGCTCCGCACTCTCGCTTCTGTGAAACCCAGTGGCTCGTTTAGACTTCCTCTGCTTCCACGACTGTATTACCTCAATCAAGAAACCAGGTTTCTGCGTCTATGACCGCAATCTTGTTTAATTTTTAATAGATTCTCGGCGTCCAATTCGGCCTATCGACAAAAAAGCCCTGCAGCAGGCAGGGCTAAACTTAGCATCTAGAGTTGCCAGCAGAGAGGGTATGACCCGCCCTGCCTCCTCTAACCCGCTATTAGAACGTGAAAGTAGTTCTCAGAGTACCAATGATGATGTCATCATTACGGTCATCTTGATTGGGATTTGTCACCCAAATCACGCCCGGAGTAACAGAAATGTTGTCCGAGAGCTGAAACTTGTAGAACCCTTCAACGTGATACGAATCATCGTTGCGGAATCTCCGCAAATCGCTCGCAGCTTCAAGTTTATCCAAGTAAGGCTCACGACCTACCACGAACCCTAGCAAGTTGCCTTCTTTCCCTAAATCCGGCAAAGCCAAGGTGACAGCGTAGTTCCAGATTTTCGCATCGCCGATGCCGAGAATGCGGGCATTGGTTAAACCAGCCCAGCCGCCAAGGATAAACCTCGGGCTCAACCGCAACGAAGCCTGAGCACCGTAGGAGTTGCTGACCACTTTGCGAGCGCGGAAGCCCTCAAAGCCTTCGCTCAAACCGTTGAGAGAATTAGCCACGCCGGTACCAGTGAAACCGCCTAGACTGTCTGGCCCATTCCCTAAACCATTGTCAAACCCAAAGTTACCTCTGCTAAAGTAACCGTGGTTATAGTTGAAAGCAACTTGCAAGTTGCGTCCGGGGGTAAAAGTCAACTGCCCCATCGCTGTGTAGTCGCCGTTAAACAAGCCCGCGCCCTGGCTAGGATTGGCTGCATTTGATGCCAAGTAACCGAAGGACAGAGAAGTCGGGCCAAACACGCCACCCAGCAGGCCCCTGCCACCGAAGGCGTAGTCAAAGCCGATACCTGCACCGCCACCTAAGCGATAAATCGGGTTCCGCTGTCCAAAGGTGCTCAATGCCCCGTTGCCGCCGTCAAAGTCTTCAAAGTAAGGGTTGACAGTCGGCATAATGTCGTCCCAGACGACAGCGTTGGCTGCAAGGGTAACGTTCAGTCGCGGACCGACGGGGAACTTGTACAGCAAGGTGTCGAGGGCAACAACGTTGTCGGTTCTGCCGACAACATTCCAAGTTTGAGTGCCTTCGCTGGTAGCCCCAAGGTTGAAGTTGCGACCGTTACCGACTTGAAGCCTGGTCAGGAGCAAGTCTCTGCCGGTGAAGCTCGTATTTAAATTCAGACGAACCCGTTGTTGGAAGACAGCTTCGTTGTTGTCGCTACCGAGGTTTCTGTTGTCTCTGCCAAAAACGCTAATGTCGCCACCAAAGTCGTCGCTGAGGGCGAAAATTGCTTCCCCAGTCAGCTTGGTAGTGGTGGAGAATTGGTTGGCTTCGAGTTCGGCTGTCCGAGATTCCAGAGCATCGACGCGACCGCGCAGGGTTGCCAGTTCCGCTGCAAATTCTTCTTGGAGCCGTTGAAGGGCTGCCAAGTCATCTCTCGTAGCGAAGTTGCCACTGCCTGCTTGAATTAACTCGCTAACCTTGTCTAAGCAAGCATTTAAACCGGCTGCAAATTCGTAGCGGGTCATCGCCCGGTTGCCGCGGAAGGTGCCGTCGGGATACCCGGCAATACAGCCGTAGCGCTCGACTAGAGATTGCAGTGCTTGGAAAGCCCAGTCTGTGGGCCGCACGTCGGAAAGTTGGGATACTGAGGTAACTTGACCTTGAGTTTCGCCGCCGGCAGCACCTTCGCTGCTGTACTGGTTGAGCTGTTCTAATGTGGCGGCTGGGTTTTGATCTTGTGGTGCGGAAGTTTGGGCTACAGATTCAGCCGGTTTGGGCAAATTTTGTTCTGCCGACTCTGCCACTGCCGGGGCTGGAGTTTCTAATTGAACTGCACCGATTTGCTCTGGGAGAGCGGTAGCTGCCGGGGCTGGGGTTTCTAATTGAGCTGCACCGATTTGCTCTGGGAGAGCGGTAGCTGCCGGGGCTGGGGTTTCTAGTTGGGCTGCCGGGGCAGAATTTTCTACTGGTTGAGCGACTGTGGGCTCAACTGCGGCTAAAGATTCACTTGTAGCTTGTGATGCCGCTGCTTGGGGATTTGCCACTGCAGGGGCTGTGTTGGCTCCGGCGATCGCACTTTCAGTTGCAGCCGTACCCGAATCTGCAATCGCTGCCTGGGTTTCGCTGCCCGCGACGGCTTCGGAAATTTCTTCGACTGGCTCGGAGGCTGCGGTTGTTTCGGAAACAGCAGCTAAAGCATTGAGTTTCGCTTCGGAGGTTTCAGCGGTTTCAGCTTTTGCTGCAGCGGGGTTGAGCGCATCAGCAGCCTGCTGAGCGTCTGCTGCCATCGCGCTCGAAGAAACTACTAGGGTAGCTCCTAAGACTGCTGGGCTGATTAATAGGTAACTCCACAAAAATTTCGACATATTCACTCTCATCCTCACACCGATTACAGAGAAACTTTTCTAGTCTTCTATGTGGTCAGTTGTTGCTCAACTAGCATACTCTAAAAAAAGACCAAAATTTCACTTTTTCTTTTGATTCTTTCGGGTTGACCGAGTTTATAGATGTGACTGAGGGCTGCGGAGAGCCTGTTTTTTAACCTGTACTCAACCGCGTCAAAACCAGACCAGACTTGGGCTGTCGATTGATTTGACTGCTGACTCTTAATAGCGCCCGATCGCCTTATTTACTTTTTAGCACAGCACGACCGACTCGTCTAGGCTGATTCGACTTTAACATCCAAGTTGTGTCCGAGGACGCTAAAGACTTGGCGACGATCGAACAATTCTAACAAATCAGCGTTGATTTTGTTGTGAGCAGCTTCTTGGCGCAAAATTTTCATCGCTGCTTCTGTCCGCAGAGCTCGCTTGTAGGGTCGATCGCCTGCTGTCAGGGCATCGTAAATATCGGCGATCGTCATCAATTGCGCTTGAATTGGAATTTCTGACTTGTTTAAACCTCGCGGATAGCCTGTGCCGTCCAGTTTTTCGTGATGTCCGTAGGCAATGTCGGGAACATTTTTCAAATCCTTTGTCCAAGGAATTTGCTTGAGAAACTCGTAAGTGTGAGTTACATGAGATTCTATGTCCGATCGTTCTGCAGGCGTCAGGTTGCCTCTCGACACCATCAATTGCAGAATCTCGTCTGGGCTCAGCAGGGGTTTCCTTGCGCCATCTATATCTCTGTAAGTTTGTAGAGAAATCTCTCGCAGTTGATCTAGGGGTTCGGCTGCCAAAATGTGAGGCTCGTTTGCCTCTAGCAGCACTTCCCAGTATTCTGCTAATCTGGTTTTCGCCTCTGCTAGCTTAGTGTCTAGCTGTTCGATTTCCTGGCATTGAGCGCAGTCTGACTCCTGGCTCGGGTGTTTTCGGTAGGCTGAATGCTCCAGCAAGTATTTATATTTAGACTGGACGCATTCCATTTCCATAGTCCGCTGAGCTAAGCCAAAGCGGTGGCGAATTATTTCTAGCTGTGCGGGGTAGAGCTTTTTCTGTTTGGTCAAAACTGCTTCGGGCACTCCAATTTTGCCAAAATCGTGCAGCAGGGCGGCGTAGCGAAGTTCTTGAATTTGGCGGTTGTTAAAGTAAATAGAACGCAGTCCTCCGCTGCTGACGGTGTTTACTTCTTCTGAAAGGCGTACTGTCAGGGCTGCTACTCGTTCTGAATGGCCGTAGGTACAGGGGTCTCTGGCTTCTATGACTTGCACCGAGGCTTTGACGAAGCCCTCGAACAAATTTTCTATGCTGTCTTGGAGTTGGTTGCGCTCGATCGAGATAGCTGCTTGAGAAGCGAGCGATCGAACTATCCTTTCTTCCCACTCCGAATACTGCTGCGTCGATGCCCAGGCATTGTCTGCTGTCAGTACCGTATCTGGGTTTGTTTTGCGGTTGATCAGTTGCAGTACGCCTATTGTCTCGCCCTGTCGGTTTTGCATCGGCAGTACCATTACCGAGCAAGTGCGGTAATTAATATCTCTATCAAAACTGGTATCTAGCTGGTAGGGTACGCCGACGGGTAAGTCGTAGGCATCAGACAGGTTCAAACTTTGACCTGTAATTGCCACGTATCCCGCCAAGCTTTTGTCTGTCAGCGGCAGAGCAAACTCCTTAAACGACAGTCTGGGTTGAGAAGCGTTTTGGGCTACCTTGAACAGCAGCTTAGATGTTTCGTCGCTGTGATCTACTAAGTAAACGCTGCCAGCATCGCTGCAGGTAATTTCCCTACTTTTGGATAAAATTAAGTATAACAAGTCGCCCAAATCTTGGGCGCTCGACAGAGCGGCGCCAATATCTAAAAGCTTTTCTATCAGATCGGTTTTTTCTGCAGCAGACTCGTTCTTGAACTCTGGCTTTTCAAATACGATCATGGTCGGATGATGGGGAATAGCCTTTTATACATTGAACGTTTGGGCTCTCGACTTTTTCACACCCGATTTTAACCCCAAGTCGATTTTTTATTTGCGAGCTTTCCGCGATCGGGGACTGTGGCTAGATGCAGAGCTCTTGTTGGGCAAACGGGAACTCTTTTAATCTAGCGTAGAAATCTCTTGGGCTAGCGCAAAGTCTTTCTCAGTTAAGCCTCCGGCATCGTGAGTTGTCAAGTTAAGTGTAACTTTGTTGTAGGAAATTTCTATGTCGGGGTGATGTCCTGCGGCTTCTGACGGGGCCACCAACTTATTCACAAAGGCGATCGCTTCGATAAAATCTTTAAATAAACGAGTACAGCGCAGTTGCTTTCCTTCAACCATCCAGCCTGACAATTGACTGGCGCGCTCTTGAATTTCATTATTGTTAAGCAGGTCAGCCATAATTTTTTTTTCTTTGGGATTAGCAATGGTATATTAACTGCCCACCTGTAGAAAACCTTACCAAAAACTATCCGCTCTCACCAATAGTGTGGAAGCTCAAGTTTTAATAACTCAAGATTTAACACTATTTGAGGTGAGAGCGGTCTAGCGGGTCTTCAGATTAGAACCTGACTGCCGGGAGAATCCCTAGCTCAGCCTGGTTCCCCGTGGAAGTCGTTTCCAGTTGGAGACGACGGCTGACTGCTAGTGAGCGGCCCCGGCGCACAGCCGGTAGTTTCCAATCTGATGACCCATGCGTTTACTACTTTCTATCATGGGCATCACCTCCAGGTTTAGCTAAATGGCTTTATATTTGAACGCACATCACCTAAATACAAGATTTAAGGTGATGATTTGTGCGCCAGCCATTGCTAGCGTTACCGAAAGAACTTGCGTTCTGAGTATCATTCCAGTAGTCACAATTATTAGAATAACACAAGGAATTAGAAGTGGGGGAGCCAAATTGACAATTTTGCAATATCGGGGGAAATTACTGCTGCTGCAAGGTGTTCGATCTCTACAGCAATTGGACGAGCGAGATTTTGAGCGTTAACTGCAAATATTTGATTTAGATGGGATCGCTGTGGGGCGATCGGGTGTAAAATCGGTTTAAATGCGCGATCGGCTGCTGCTTAATTTCTTGCCCGATAGGAGTTTGCCAAATTTGGCGATGCCGTCGGGTGCAGCGAAAGTCCGCCAAAATTATGAAAAACAGAATTTGACTTTTGTTAAGTTAGCAAGCCGGCACAATCCCAATGCCGCAGAGAACGTCAACGGTTAGGGTAATTAAGGCAATGTTATAGGATTCGACAGATTTGTCTGTTAAGAGTGGTTAGTTAGGGAGGTTTACTAAGCTTCCATACTTGCACCCACTTGTTCGTGTTAGCAGCGTTAAGCGTTATCACTTTTAGTTTTCGATGCTAGTAATAACTTGCTTACCTAGCAGTAATTGATCGCGACCGTTTGTCGTACCCATCATTGGCCGGAGCGCACCACCATCGCCTAACAGGATCTTAAATGCGGTTATAGCTGCGTCCCTAGTTTTTCCCCCGATTAGAAATTGAAAGCTTTTATCAATCATTTTGAAGGTTCTAGTTCCCCAAGGGGTGAGCTTTGCTATAGGAGTCGCTAGACCTTCGTATACACAGACTCGCAAAACGTTCTTGTGGTTGCCTTGAAAATCTCCAATTGAAGTTCCTGTACCAGTCTTAACATTTCTTGCTTTAATGCGTAATGCGTCAATTGATGCAGTAATACAAGTGTAAACACTGTTTCGGATGGGGAATTTAAAATAAGTTTTAACATCGTTGCCAATCTTCGGAACTAACACTTCAGCCGATGATTCTTTGGGCGTATAAGGTTTTGGGGGAGTCGCGAGTTTTTGAGCCATTTTAGCAGCTTCACGCTTTTGTACAATTTCGATCGCAATTTTTAATGCTGCTGCTGTTCTTGGTCTACCAATTGTTTTTATCTCTATCTCGCTTTTATTTTTTATAGAATGGCGTAACAAGACTTTTCATAAAATAAAAAGCTCCTGCCAATCGGTAGGAGCTTTTTAAACATTAAGGGTAAAGCCTAAATGGCTTTATCTTACCCTTTCAAAATGTTGGAATTCTTGATATTTTGCGCTAATTACAGAGCGTTACCGCGAGGCAGAACTTCTTCAGGGAAGATGAAGTTTTCGTGGGGTTGGTCCGTAGGAGCCATCCAAGCACGAATGCCTTCGTTAAGCAGAATGTTCTTAGTGTAGAACGTTTCAAACTCAGGATCTTCAGCAGCGCGCAATTCTTGGGATACGAAGTCATAGGCGCGCAGGTTTAATGCTAAACCGACGATGCCAATGGAGCTCATCCACAAGCCTGTGACAGGTACGAACAGCATGAAGAAGTGCAACCAGCGCTTGTTGGAGAAGGCAATTCCGAAGATTTGCGACCAAAAACGGTTGGCTGTCACCATCGAGTAGGTTTCTTCCGACTGAGTTGGGTTGAAGGCGCGGAAGGTATTTGAGCCTTCGCCGTCTTCAAACAAGGTGTTTTCTACGGTGGCACCGTGGATGGCGCACAGCAGGGCGCCGCCCAAGATGCCTGCAACGCCCATCATGTGGAAGGGGTTGAGCGTCCAGTTGTGGAAGCCTTGCAGGAATAGCAGGAAGCGGAAAATTGCTGCGACGCCGAAACTGGGGGCGAAGAACCAGCCTGATTGACCCAAGGGGTAAAGCAGGAACACGGAAACAAACACGGCTATCGGGCCGGTGAATGCTAGGGCGTTGTAGGGACGGATGCCTACCAAACGGGAGATTTCGATCTGACGCAGGCAAAAGCCTATAAGTGCGAAAGCGCCGTGGAGGGCAATGAAGGTCCACAGGCCGCCGAGTTGGAACCAGCGGGTAAAGTCCCACTGTGCTTCGGGGCCCCACAGGAACAGCAGCGAGTGTCCGAGGCTGTTGGCTGGGGTGGAAACTGCTACGGTGAGGAAGTTGGCTCCTTCGAGGTAGGAGCTTGCCAAACCGTGGGTGTACCAGGAGGTAACGAAGGTGGTGCCTGTTAACCAGCCACCGATGGCTAGGTAGGCGCAGGGGAATAGCAGGATGCCAGACCAGCCTACGAAGACGAAGCGATCGCGTTTGAGCCAGTCGTCGAGTACATCAAAGATGCCTCTTTCGGTCTGGGCGCGTCCGACTGCGATTGTCATTACGCAAATCTCCAAATGGATATAATTACAGCGGATCTTTCTCTAGTCATTAGTCTCCAACCGTTGCCTCTGCTTACCAGAAAACAAGTTGGATTATGAACAGAGTTTACTTTTCTTTACCGTATTGACGATTATAGAGGTAATTCTTTACAAGAGCAAGTTTTTCTTAAAAAACTTTCGGCTCTTGACTTTTGACTTGTGCGAAGTCCCCGAAGCCCTCGAAGTCCCCGAAGTCCCCGAAGTCCTTGCCCTGCATTTGGGAACTTCTACTATATAGGAGTCTCTGCGCTTTGCGTCAGAAGCCCCGTGGCTTGGTAGATGTATCGCCCTCAACCTCTGATTTTTCTAAGAAACTGGGTTTCCGTGGGTAAGTCCTATATATATACTGAGGATAGAGCTCCAAACTTAGGTTTTTAAGACTATATGTTCAGCATTGACATCATTGTGAAAAATACGCCCGTCTCGCTGTCGGTGCAGCGGAAGTTGGAGGAGGACGCTGAGACTGTTTACCAGCAGGTACTGGCGGCGATTCGCAACTCCCAACCGCAAGTTTTGGAACTAACTTGCGAGAAAAATCCTGAGAAAAAGGTGGCTGTCGTCAGCAGCGAGATTTCTGGGGTGGTGGTTTCTCAGAAATCGGGGGCGTCATCTACAGGCAGATCCCCGGGTTTTGTCTCGATGTCGGCGGCAGAATGAGGGCTGGGGGTGTTGGTGCCGATATGAGCCAGTCAGCCGTTGCTGTGCGGGATTTGGGTTTTTGCTGGCCGTCGGGCGATCGAGTGTTGCAAGGTTGCTCTCTGGATGTACCCAAGGGGGAGTTTTGGATGCTTTTGGGCACTAACGGCAGCGGCAAGTCTACGCTGTTGAGGCTGATGGCTGGGCTGCTGCACCCCCAGTCGGGGGAAATTGACCTGAGTGGGCGGGTGGGGTTTGTGTTTCAAAATCCGGATCACCAATTGGTGATGCCGACGGTGGGTGCGGATGTGGCTTTTGGTTTGGTGGAGGAAAAGCTTTCTAACGTTCAGGTGCGGGAGAGGGTGGCGGAAGCTTTGGAGGCTGTGAATTTGCTGGATTTGCAGCGGCGGCCGATTTATGCTTTGAGTGGGGGCCAGAAGCAGCGAATTGCTCTTGCTGGGGCGATCGCCCGTCACTGCGAAATTCTGCTGTTGGACGAACCGACGGCTTTGTTAGATCCTGATTCTCAGTTGGATTTGGTGGCGGCGGTGCAGCGGTTGGTAAAAAATCGCGGGATTACGGCTTTGTGGGTGACTCACCGTTTGGATGAGTTGAATTATTGTGATGGGGCTTTTTTGTTGGAAAAGGGCCAAGTGGTCGATCGGGGAGATCCGGCGCGTTTGAAGCAGCGGTTGATGCAAAGTCAAGATGTTTAGCCCTCAAGCAATTGAAGAATTAAGTCACTCGGCGATTGAAATCGCTGCATAGAGTGAAACGAAGTCTGCCTCCGCAGACTAAGAAATAAATAGGGTATTTAACCAGATTTTGGCGGCACGGCAAATTAATCTCGCAATCCCCGATCGCGCAACCAAGCATCTGCCCAAATTGTATCGGCCTCTGACAGCGCTGGTATGACTTCCCAGTTGCGATAATCTATCTTCAGGTCGTAACTTGCTATGTCGTAAATTTGAGTGAATAATTCCTGCAAGTTTATGACAGGTTCAGTATCGCCCGATCGCAGCGGCAAAGGAAAGGCAGGCATCGGGTTTTGCAGGTTAAAAGCATACAAATCAGCTCTGGGACGGCGATTTCCCCGACACACCAAAACGCGATAGTGGCTTTCAACATCATTGCCGATAACTGGCATTTTGCGACCGCGCCGCAATAAATCTATTTCAATTAAATGAGTGCGGCTACCTAAAATTTCTTCTCGCTTTTCTTCGTACATTTGTCGCCCTTTGCCAGTTCGCTTATTCGTAGGCGAGAGAATTTCAATAACTGTTATCAATTCTTTGGTTTCTCTTTCTCTAATTTCTAAATAGCCTTCCCGAACCGTGTAGGGCATGGGAATAATTACTGTTAATGGTTGTGTAGGCGGTGCTGCAACTGCTATGTTTGATGCTGTTGTTTCTGTTGCAGTTTGTGGCTGCATTACAGTTACGTCGGGAATGCCAATGACTGATAAATCGTCGTCAGCCGTTTCATAGATTCTCACTTCCAGCGACACTAAATACTTAGGACGCAGTTGGGGAGATAAAAACCTGAAAATTTCACTAATCAGCAAGTTATGCATCCCAGGCCAGAGTTCGGGATGCTCTAAATACGGGTCCATACCGGGAAAGGGAGATGGCATTGATTTGACTCCTTGACTCAAGTCTATTTATAGTTTAGCAATACTTTTCTGGCGCGAATGGCTTGCCAACAGATTTTAGGGCATAGCTTTGCTTGTTGCAGATGATGACTGAAGGCTCGATCGACCTTTTGCCATAATAGGTTCGATCGCACATCTTGCACTTATTGCCATATTCCGTCGGGGGTTTAAACCGCTGCCGGAATATGGCAACAAATGCAAGATATCAGTTCGATCGCTTTAACTTTCGATCGACAATTGCATCGGAATTGGAACGCTGTTTTCCTCTAAGACAGACAGCGCATTTACGAACACAATTGTATGCGGGACTGCGGGCATTAAGTGACGCAGTGCATTTAGGTAAGATTCGGCATCGGGGCGGCGGGCGAAACGGGCGACTGTTAACCGCTGACAGTTGGGGAGGTGGCGAATTAGATGCCAAGGTTGAAGTCGATCGCGATAAGTCGGTTGTTTTGGTATCATAGGAAAATCCTTCCCACTTTTGTGGGTGGTGAATGAAAGGCGATCGCTCTAGATTTCTCAGGTCACGGGGCGATCGCTATTAACTGTATACTCATTAAATTACGACTACTCGTAATTGTCAAGGGCGGAATGGGACGAATTAGGCTGCGAGTTCGAGAATTTGCTCAAGAGAAGGGTTGGACTCTAAGGGAAGTCTCCAACAGAACAGGTGTTCCATACACCACAATCGCCACCTATGCTAATTCTCCAGGCATGGCTACCGTTGACTACACAGCTTTGGACAAGATGGCCCGTGCGTTTGATATTGCGATCGAAGATTTAGTTGAGATTCTGGAAGAGTAGCCTGATTTATCGTTGGGAATATGGGACGAATTAGGCTGCGAGTTAGAGAATTTGCTCAAGAGAAGGGTTGGAATCTGACAGAAGTCTCCAACAAAACAGGTATTCCATATACCACGATCATTACCTATGCCAATTCTCCTGGCATGGCTACCGTTGACTACACAGCTTTGGACAAGATGGCCCGTGCGTTCGATATTGCGATCGAGGATTTAGTGGAAATTCTAGAAAATTAAGTGCGATCGCACTTTCTTGGTCTTCCTTCGCGCCCTTGGCGTCTTCGCGGTTCGTTTTTCGAGCGGATATCGGCTGTTTCCCTGCTGTCATCTATTAATTCTTTTGTTATTCTGTCAAGGCGATCGTTTGCGTCCTTGGCAAGTTTCAAGCAACCCACACTTACAGCCATGCCGCTAGATGTCGTGACAGCGCCTTCTGGAACTTTACCTGATAATAGGAGTGCCGCACCGAGAAGGCTAATGCAGGTAGAGAGTACGGTTGCTGCTAGAGCAGCGTTAAAGCTATAACGGGATTGGCGCAAGCGCTCTTTGACAATAATAATTTCCAGTGCGGAGTGAGGGTTGGTGCTTAGCTGGTTATTCATGATTTCGTAGAACCTGTAGACTTCATATTTTTATTGTGAAGCCAAATGCCTGAAACCTTGACTACGCAATGATTGTCTTGTTTATCTCTTTTGACTTTGCTACGATCGCTTTATGCTTGAGATATGACTGCGCTAAGATTTTTTATGAAATTGAGGTAATCTATGCCAGACTCTAGCCCCTGCAAAAAAAAGAAAAAATTTACTATTGTTGCAACTAAAAAAGGTGTAGAAACCGCAGAAAATTCTTTAATCAGGCTAGGATTTGACTCAAAAAGCAACTTTGCTAAGTCTCAACTGTTATCGCGCAGTACAGTTAACAACTTTTTCAGTCAAGTTCCTATTCAGCTTAATTCATTCAAAATAATATGTGATAAATTAAAATTAAAGTGGGAAGAAATTGCAGGAATAACACAAGAGAGCATAAATCACGAGCCAATAGAAAATAAGGTTAAGTTTAGCTCCGATCCTCTTGAAGAAGGAGTGAATGTAAAAATGCTTGTTCGCCAAGTAACTATCGTAGAAAAAACCAGTCAAAAAACCAAAACTGTAATTACCTTAAAAGGTGATATATATTCGCTTTCAAATATGCAGATTCTCGCAGCTATTTTAAAAGAACATGGAGGCGAGACTATACAAATTACGGATATTCAAGAAGGCAGCATTAAATTAATCATAGAAGGGTCTCAAGAAGATATTGAGCGACTTTTAATTCAGATCGAGTCAGGAGAACTAACAGAACTAGATGGGTTTCCTGTGGAGGATGCTCAAATATTAAGCGAAACTTTAGAAGATGACGAAAGCCGCGAACAAAAATGGCGTTTAGTAGAGAAAATTATCACTAACCGAATTACAGGGCGAGACCTGAGGGATGCCGACCTGAGCGATGCCGACCTGAGCGATGCCGACCTGAGCGATGCCAACGTGAGCGGTGCCGACCTGAGCGGTGCCGACCTGAGGGGTGCCAACCTGAGCGGTGCCAACCTGAACGATGCCGACCTGAGCTTTGCCAACCTGAGCGGTGCCAACCTAATCCTTGCCAACCTGAGCGGTGCCGACCTGAGGCGTGCCGACCTGAGGCGTGCCGACCTGAGGCGTGCCGACCTGAGCGGTGCCGACCTGAGGCGTGCCGACCTGAGGCGTACCAAGCTGGGCGGTGCCGGCCTGGGCGGTGCCAACCTGAGCGGTGCCAACCTGAGCGGTCTCAACCTGAGCGGTCTCAAGCTGAGCCGTGCCTACCTGAGCCGTGCCGACCTGAGCCGTGCCGATCTGAGGCGTGCCGACCTGAGGGGTGCCAACCTGAGCGGTGCCGACCTGAGGGGTGCCAACCTGAGCGGTGCCGACCTGAACGGTGCCAAGCTGAGCGATGCCAACGTGAGCGGTGCCGACCTGAGCGATGCCGACCTGAGCCGTGCCTACCTGAGCGGTGCCGACCTGAGCCGTGCCGACCTGAGCCGTGCCTACCTGAGCGGTGCCAACCTGAGCCGTGCCTACCTGAGCGGTGCCGACCTGAGGGGTGCCGACCTGAGGGGTGCCAACCTGAGCCGTGCCGACCTGAGCGATGCCAACCTGAGCGGTGCCGACCTGAGCGGTGCCGACCTGAGCGGTGCCGACCTGAGCGGTGCCGACCTGAGGGGTGCCAACCTGAGCCGTGCCGACCTGAGAGATGCCAACTTGACTGGTATCCAAGTTAAGAGGACTCGATTTCGCGATAACTTAGGAATTACGGAACAGCTAAAAAAAGACCTAATCAACCGAGGAGCAATTTTTGACGATTCCCCAGGCGATCGCTCTGGCATTCTCACTCGCGTATAAAGTTAGTGAAGTAGGGTGCATCAGCTAGGAAGATTTTTTGGAAAAACTGACCATCTCACAACTGACGCACACCCGGAATAAATGGTGCGTCAGAATTAGATTTTCGGTGATTATTGAGAATTACCTTTCCTGACGCACCCTACCGCTGTAGTTAGGGATGATTATGATGATTCTTTCCTGCTCTTTCCTCAATCATCTGCTTGAATAATTCAAATTGCGATCGCTCTTCCTATTGAGTCTTTTGAGGATGAAACCATATCGCTTCGGAGTCAGGAGTGCGGCGACTGTAAAGAACATCCAAAGCTTTTAAATCCTCCCGATGTGCCAAGGCATAAGCCCTGAGTTCTTGATTAATCATTTTTTCAAATTTCGGTTGTATCTAAAAACCTCCAGTCGCCATTAGCGGATACGATAATTTGCAGTTCCTCGCCTGCAAATATAAAGACTACTCCGGTGCGATCGCTAAAACGGAATAGTTGGATGTCTCAGTAGCAGTTAGACAACATCTGGCAGACGCGCAGACAGGCTTGGGCTTGTTCGTCAGTCGGATTAATCGTTCGTTCCTCAATTGTGGCACAAATTATAAAATATAATATAACTCTGCCTGTTTCGCTGCTAATTCCAATCAGAGGGGCGGGCAACCTTGGCACCGCCCCTACCAGATTACGGTGGAACAGGCGTCCCCCCTGTGCATTTCTGCGCTTCCCTACTTCATCTCATAACCAAACAAATTCGGATCGACTTCTCCCAAATTCAAATCGGCCAAACCATACTCAGCCCAACGCCTTTCTACCATCGCCGCCACATCCGGATCGGACTCCAAAACTTCCCCCCATTCGTGATCGGTTTCCGGCGGCATCTTCGTAGTAGCATCAATCCCCATTCTGCCTCCCAAACCAATCTTTTCACTGGCAAAATCTAACGTATCAAAAGGCGTATTCGGCAGAATAAATACATCCCGAACAGGGTCAACTTTAGAACTAATTGCCCAAACTACTTGACGCGGGTCGCGAATGTTGATACTTTTATCGACAACAATCACAAACTTAGTGTAAGTAAACTGCGGTAATGCACTCCAAAATGCTAAAGCAGCCCGGCGCGCTTGACCGGGATATGCTTTATCAATCGAGATAATTGCCGCCTTATAACTCAGGGCTTCCATCGGTAAGAAGAAATCGACAATTTCCGATACTTGCTGCCGCAAAATAGGGGTATAAATACGGTTAAGCGCGATCGCCATCATTGCTTCTTCTTTCGGCGGCCGCCCGCTAAATGTCGTCAGATAAATCGGGTCTTTGCGGTGCGTCATGCAGTGGAACCGCACCAGCGGCGAATCCTCCACGCCGCCGTAATAACCCATGTGATCCCCAAAGGGCCCATCGGGCAGAACTTCCCCCGGCGTAATCGTTCCTTCTAACACGATTTCTGAGTCCGCCGGTACTTCCAAATCTACGGTTTTGCACTTTGCCAATTGCACGCCGGAACCGCCGTAAAGTCCCGCAAATAACCATTCCGATAAATCTACAGGAATTGGGGTTGCTGCCGCGAGAATAATCAGGGGATCGACTCCCAGGGCGATCGCAATTTCCAACTTTTTACCAGCCTGCGCCGCTTTCCGCAAGTGTCGCGCGCCTCCCCGCACCGATAGCCAGTGTACTGTCATCGTGTTTTTTGACTGCAACTGCAACCGATAAACCCCCACATTCGGCGTACCCGTTTCGCAATCTTTGGTAATTACCAAACCGAGGGTGATAATTTTGCCCGCATCTCCCGAATAGGGGCGAATCATCGGGATTTTGTTCAAATCCAGCCCTTCTCCCTCAATTACCACTTGCTGACAAGCTGGGAAAAAGTCGCGGCCGGGTTTGGCTTTCACTACGTCGAACAGCACTTTGCCGAATTCTATCGCTTGGGAAATCTTTTTCGGCGGTTTTGGCTGTTGCAGCATTCCCAGTTTTTTGCCGAGCTCTTCTAGTTCGATCGGCTTTTCCATGTTCATCGCCCAGCAAACGCGCTGTTCCGTGCCCAACAGGTTAATCGCTACGGGGAAATCTGCCCCTTTGACGTTTTCAAACAGCAATCCAGGGCCGCCTTTTTGCAGCATTTGGTTGGAAATTTCGGCAATTTCGAGGTCGGAATCGACTAAGGCGCTAATCCGGCGCAGTTGTCCTCGTTCTTCGAGTAGTTTTAGGAATCCCCGCAAGTCTCTTGCCATTGTTGTTAAAGAAATGTTAAGTGTCCCTACTATTATGCGGCGATCGGGGGATGCAGTGCGGGGTGGGGGCGATCAGGCGATCGCTAAATAAATTTCTATTGTTATCGTTACTATATGACTTGGTATTTCTCTGATTCATCAAAAATTGACTTTAGCTAATTTTTATTAGCAATACTCTTAACCAGAATTTAAACAAAGCTTATTCTATTATTATTTAATCTACTATTAACCAAAATTTAAAACAAGCTTATTCAAAGCTATCCCTTTCTTGGCGGATTTCAGTCTATCCTATGGAGGAGATTTGCAAAGCCTGCTATCAATATTGAGGACGAGGAGTATGAATTTCTTCACTGCACGTTGGCGACGTGGTTTTATAGTGACACTAGCAGCAGCGGCATTCTCGCTGACTTTGATTAGTTCTGCTATAGCTGCGGTAACACTAAACGGTTCGGGAGCCACTTTCCCCAAACCTCTTTACGATCGCTACTTCTCTCAGATGAGAAGTGCCAATCAAATTACTGTAAACTACGAAGGAACCGGCAGCGGTGCTGGCATCAAAGCATTAATTTCAGGCACTGTTGATTTCGCAGGCAGCGACGCGCTGATGACGGCGGCGCAAATAGCCGAAGTAAAGCGCGGCGTCATGGCGATTCCGACTGCTGGCGGTGCTGTTGCAGTTGTTTATAACTTGCCCGGAGTGAACAATCTGAGGCTAAATAACGATGCGATGAAAGGCATCTTTGAAGGCAAAATTACCCGCTGGAACGATCCTAAAATAGCCGGAATTTCTGGACAAGCTAAAGGCTTGCCAAATACTGCGATTCGAGTAGCTGTGCGGGCAGACAGCAGCGGTACTACCTTTATTTTTGCTAATCACTTGCAGGCAACTGGTAGCAGCATCAAAGCTGCCGCTCAGCCGAGTTGGCCTGGAAGCCCTGTCAGCGGTCAAGGAAACCCCGGCGTAGCTGCTTTGGTGAAGAATACAGCGGGTGCGATCGGCTACGTTCAAGATACTTATGCTCGGCAAAACAATCTCCAAACAGCGTTTATTCAAAATAAAGCTGGCCGGTTTGTAGATCCTAGCTTGGCTGAAGCAGAGAAAGCTTTAGCAGGGGAAACATTCCCCGCAGATTTCCGCTTAGTAGAAGGAAATCCTAACGACGGTTATCCGATTGTTGGTTTGACTTGGCTGTTAATCTACAAACAGTATCCTGCTGCGAAAGCAGATGCTATTAAAAAGATGGTTAATTGGGTGATGACTACAGGTCAAGGTATCAACAAACAGCTAGAGTATACTCAAATTCCTTCAGCTACAGCTCAAAAGGTGGTTCAAACAGTTAATCAGACTGTGGTTGCCAGAGGTTAATTTGGGCGATCGCACAGGGTTATGAGTTGATGAGTTAAATGTAGGGCTCCAAACTCAGAAATGATCGGGTTAATGTGCGCAAGATTTACTGTGTAAGGTGCGCTGTGCGCACCCTACAAACCAGGTGCGCAGCGCGCACCCAGCCCATTAAATTACTCGTCTTGCAAGCAAATATTTCACTTTTTACGCAATTCCGGTATGACCAATCTTTCAAAAAAAACGAAAAAACAGACTCGGCAACCGGCAGAAATAAACACAGAAGTAGATTTGACAGATACTGCTGGTGAAGGTTTATGGATGGAGTCAGGATTTACACTATTTGTATGGGGTTTTGCCCTAGCGACAGCGGGTACGCTGTTTTGGATGAGTGCGGTAATTTTTAAAGATGCTTGGCCAGCTATTAGCAATTTTGGACTCTCATTCTTGTGGAATCCCAAGTGGGATATCGGCGAGTTGCAGTTTGGGGCTTTGCCGTTTATTTACGGTACTGTAATTAGTTCTGCGATCGGCATAATCATCGCACTTCCGTTAGGGCTGTCAGTAGCTATAGTTACTAGCGAGAACTTCTTACCCGTTTGGGTGCGATCGCCCTTGGGATTCATGGTTGAATTAATCTCGGCTATTCCCAGCGTGATAGTTGGCCTGTGGGGAATTTTTGTTCTCATTCCCTTTCTACTACCTTTACAGCAATCATTGTTCGATAATTTCAGTTGGTTTCCCCTATTCAGCAGCGAACCTTTAGGCCCCGGAATGCTGCCCGCTGGAATACTGTTATCAATTATGATTTTGCCCACAGTAGCCGCCATCAGCCGCGATGTATTGATGTCAGTTCCCGTAGATTTGCGCAGTGCTTCCATGTCCCTCGGCGCCACCCGCTGGGAAACGATATTCAAGCTGTTATTGCCAGCAGCTAGTTCGGGGATTATCGGCGCTACAATCTTGGCCTTGGGACGCGCTTTAGGCGAAACAATGGCCGTCACAATGGTGATTGGCAACTCGATTCAAATTAACAAATCCCTGCTCGCTCCCAGCTACTCAATTCCTGCTGTTTTGGCGAGTCAATTTCGGGAAGCTCTCGAACCGCTGCACATCGGGGCTTTGATGTATTTAGCCCTAATTTTATTTGCGATCACTTTGTTGGTAAATGCGATCGCAGTATTGCTAGTTCAGCTAATCGGCGTCAAGAGAGCTAAAAATTAACACGCTCGAAAGTAATTGGTAACAAGCCATTTTATGTATTCTTTCCCAGGCTCAGGACGGAGAAAGAGAAAAGTGTAAAATCCTGAGAACAAACTTGCGGATAAATCCGCAGAATCAATCTAAAATCTAAAATCTAAAATCTAAAATTGCATGACTCAAGTAAAAAAATCACACAGTATTCTGGATGCAGAAATCAACAATCCCCTGTCGCTAAGCCGAAAATTTTTCAGCCGGGGGATGACAGTTATCGCTTTCACTCTGACAGCTCTGGCCCTACTCCCTTTGTTTGCTATCTTATACAAAATCCTGGGAGAAGGACTCACACATTTGAGCTGGGAAGTGCTAGTGTCTCTACCAGCACCCGTTGGAGTTGAAGACCAGCCCAACGGCTTTGCAAATGCGATTCTCGGGACAGCTTTAATGGTAGGAATTGCGACGTTATTTAGTGTTCCAATCGGCGTAATGACGGGAATATTTCTGTCTGAGTTTGGTAGAGACAACAAAGCGCTGGCTAATAGCATCCGCTTTATCACCGTCATTCTCAGCAGCGTTCCCTCGATCGTAGTTGGCGTCTTTTCCTACGCCCTAATTGTCGTTACCACCAAAGCATTTTCAGCATTAGCAGGCGGTTTTGCCCTCGGCATCATCATGCTTCCAGTTGTTGCTCTGACAACAGAACAAGCATTAAAATTAGTGCCTACTTCTTACCGCCTCGCTTCTGCAGCTTTGGGAGGGGGACGCTTTCAAACTATGTTTCGCACGATCGTACCCTCAGCACTTCCAACTATTACCACAGGTATTTTACTCGCTGCTTCCCGGGCCGCCGGCGAAACCGCACCGCTGATTGTAACGGCGTTGTCGAGTCAATTTTGGCCTCCTTTAGTTGATAAATTGGGCGAGATAATGCAGTCCCCCATAGGTGCAGAAACTATCTCAAAACTCAAAGAAATTCCCGAGACACTGCTGACTCCGACTCCTTCTATGTCAGTATTAATATATAGCTACGCCAGCTCTCCCTACAAAGAGCAGAACGAATTGGCGTGGACTGCTGCCTCTGTGCTTTTGGGCATGGTTTTGATTGCTAGCGTCGCATCCCGTACAGTAACTCGGAAACGCTTGCAAAATCGATAAATTAATAACTCAACTCCATATCTCAGTCAAATATTAACAATATAACCAGGCAAATAATGAAACCTAAAGCTAACTTGAAAGCCGAACACTATACTGATAAATTCCTAGAAAATGCCACGCCGGAAATTGACCCCAATGCAATGCCGGCACTGCGGGTTCAGGACTTGAGTTTTTATTACGGAACTCACAAAGTCTTAGAAAATTTATCGATGAATATCCCTCACCCGCAAATTACGGCGATTATTGGCCCTTCAGGTTGCGGCAAATCTACCTTTCTCAAAGCTCTCAACCGGATTGGTGAATTGGAGGGAAAAGTTAAAATTAAAGGAAGAGTAGAGTTTTTTGGACAGGATATTTACAGCCCGAAAGTAAACATTAATAGTTTGCGTCGCCAAATTGGGATGGTGTTTCAAAGACCGAATCCTTTTCCGCTGAGCATCTACGATAATATTGCTTACGGGGTGAGGATTTTTGGTCGCAAAAGCAAAGCAGAATTAGATGAAATTGTGGAATCTGCACTCAAAAGTGTGGCGCTTTGGAATGAAGTCAAAGACGATTTGAAGAAATCGGCTCAGGGGATTTCGGGGGGACAGCAGCAGCGACTTTGTATTGCTCGCGCTTTGGCTGTGAAGCCAAAAATTTTGCTGATGGATGAACCTTGTTCTGCTCTAGATCCGATTTCAACGATGAAGATTGAGGAGTTATTTCAGACTCTGCGGCAGCAGTTAACTGTTGTGATTGTGACGCATAATATGCAGCAGGCTGCTCGCGTTTCAGATTACACGGCATTTTTTAATACTGATGAAAGTCGCATCGGCCGCCTGGTTGAATTTGGGCCGACAAGTAAGATTTTTACTTCTGCGGGCAATTCGAGTACGAGAGATTACATTCAAGGCCGTTTCGGTTAATACCAAAGTTCTTTTTTAGGTTTGTAGTTGGGGGGGGGGGGGGGGGGGGGGGGCGGGGGGGGG
>NZ_JAUBPO010000081.1:33385-36317 GCF_036700785.1 Microcoleus sp. S28C3
GCTTCAGCGCCGGCCGGCGCTGAAGCGCAACTACAAACCTGTTTCAACGTGACATAAGCTTTAGTCCTGCTAATATCAGTATGGCACTGAACAGAAAACCGCTATAGTTATGTCTTCACCACTTCTTAAGCGAGAGTTAGGTGTTTTCGGCGCAACTCTCATGGGCCTGGGATCAATCCTCGGTACCGGAGTATTTGTGAGTATCGGCATTGCGACGGAAGTTGCCGGGCCGGGAGTGATTTTGGCTGTCGGTATTGCGGCTTTAGTGGCTGTTTGCAATGGCCTTAGCAGCGCTCAATTAGCGGCAAATCATCCTGTTAGCGGCGGTACTTATGAATATGGCTACAAATATCTCAATCCTTGGCTGGGTTTCACTGCCGGCTGGATGTTTCTGGTGGCGAAAACGGCTTCTGCAGCTACTGCTGCTTTGGGTTTTGCGGGGTATTTTTTAAATGCAGTTGGTGTCGCCGATCGCACTTACCTGATCCTAACAGCTTTAGTCGCCGTCGCCGCCATCACTTTAATTGTATTGACGGGAATTAGGCGATCGAATATCGCCAATACTGCCATAGTCTCAGTTACACTTTTATCCTTAGCGGTGTTTGTTGCTGTCGGTTTGCCAGAGGTAAGGTGGGAGATGGTCACCGTACAGAATGATAGCTCGATCGGCTCCATCTTCCAGGCCACCGCCCTGATGTTTGTCGCTTATAGCGGTTACGCCCGCATCACCACAATGAGCGAGGAAGTGCGGGAACCGAGGGAAACCATTCCCAAAGCCATAATTTTCACTTTGGTGCTGACAATGCTGCTTTACGTGGGGGTAGCAGTAGTTGTCGCGGGTGCGGGGGGAGCCGATAAATTGTCTTTACAAATAGGCGGTACGGCTGCACCTTTGGAAGTCATCGCCCGCAGTTTCCGAATTCCAGGAGTTTCTCAACTGCTAGCCGTCGGCGCAATTACCGCTATGTTGGGAGTCTTGCTGAACTTAATTTTAGGGCTGTCGCGCATCTGGCTGGCGATGGGGCGGCGCTTGGATATGCCGAGAGTCTTGGCGCGGCTGAATCCTTCGGGGACAACTCCCTACGTGGCTGTGGTGGTTGTCGAAGTTACGATCGCACTTTTAATCCTCGTCGGCGATGTCAAAACCACTTGGTCGTTCAGTGCTTTTAGCGTTTTGATATATTACGCTATCACCAACCTCGCCGCGCTGCAACTTTCCCCCGCCGAAAGGCTTTATCCGCAGTGGGTGGCTTGGGTGGGTTTGGGGAATTGTCTGTTTCTGGCTTTTTGGGTGGAGAGGCAAATTTGGCTGACAGGATTGGCATTAATTGCCGCCGGTTTAATTTGGCGGGCGATCGTCCGACTCCCGGCGAGAAAGTAGAATTGTGATAAATTGAAACAGCATCCCGCATTGTAGAGGGCCATGCCCCATCGAACTCCCGAGCTTGCGACTCAAGAATCTCTCGCATTCAGCGCCATCAGTCGCTATATCGCTCAAACACTAATTACCATTCAGGAACAGCATCCCGAATGGATAGCTGAAAAATACAGGAAAACCCCCTGGGCTAAACCTGATTTTCAGTCGGTTTTGATTGGAAAATTGACAAAAAGTTTTAGAGTAGCCAGCGATACAGATTCCCTGCTGCTAACTGCGAAAAAATACTTACAAATTCTGCTGGTTCCAGAATTCGTTAATTCACCTCAATTCAGCAAATTATCTGCCAAAATTCAGCAGCTAGCCCAATCTCAAACAGCACCAGCTAAATCACAAAACTCTGTTTTGTTAGAACCTCCAACTCCAACAGCCAATCAACCAGCCCCGCTTCCTGTCGGCATTGCTATCTTGCTGTTAGATGTCGAAAACTTGCAACTCACCATCGAAACCGAAAAATTCCTAGAGGGAATTTGCCACTATCCCATCCAAATCAAAGTTGCCTTTGCCAACTGGCGCAGCATGGGCAAGAAAGATGCCGAATTTCACCAGCGCGGGTATCAACTAATTCACGTCCCCCCCGGCAAAGACAGCGCCGACTTAAAAATGGCTACAGTCGGCGCATCGATTTTCGTACATTATCCCACAGCCAAAGAGATTTTTGTCTGTTCGTCCGATCGAGCCCTCACTCACCTCAGCAATACACTGCAAGCCCACGGACTAACAGTATTTCAAGTCCGCAAACAAATAGATAAAATTATAGTTTTAAACAGCAAAACCGGACAAGTGGAAACCCATTCCCTCGTAACTACACCGGAAATTACACCCCTAGAACAATTAGTTATCCAGCTAAAAGAATTAATCAAAAAAGAGCAAAAACGCACCTCAACTCAGTGGATAAAACTTTCTACTGTTTCAGCTTTATTTAGGGAAAATTACGGCTTAGTCCTAAATCAACTTGTTGCCCATCATTTGCTCGGTACTAAAACCCGGGATATCTTTCTTAAATATCCCACCGATTTTGTCCTCCACAAACCCTCAGAAACTTCTCAAACTTATGTGACTCTTTTTGAAGTAAGATTATCGCCCCCACCGCCAATACTTAGTCAAGAAATTCAGAATAATTACCAGGCAGCACCTGCAAGTTTGACAGATATTAATTCTCTGGAAGACTTGGAAAGAGCTCTTGTCAAAATCGTTGGCGACTTAACCGACAACTCTCCTGAAAATTATGTATTTCTCTCTAATGTAGGCAGCGAATTTCACAGACAATACGGCAAACAAATTACCCAAATAATTAAAGATTTTAATCTCGGTAGAAAGTTTACTAAATTTTTGCAATCCTGCGCTTCTCTCCAGCTAAAAAAAGGTGAAAAAGGCTGGCAAGTTTCCCTCAATTAATTAAAACTTAAAATATATAAGCCAATACGGTTTACTTAAGGCTTGGGAGGCTTTAAGATTTTAAAAATAGGAGGATTAGTTTTTATTCCAGTACCTCTG
>NZ_JAUBPO010000082.1:0-2696 GCF_036700785.1 Microcoleus sp. S28C3
TAACTTATCTTTAACTGAGCTTTCAGATATCGATCGCTCCTGTTATTGGTTTGCGATCGATTATTCAGCAAGCCCTAGGTAAACCCCGGTCTTTGTGGCGAGTAATTTTGCTGTCCGCAGTCAGCTTGCTGCTATATTATGGATGGTACAAATGGATTATTCAAGAAGAATTGCGTCGCTATAACGGCAGCGGTTGGTCGGGAACCCTTTGCTTGCTGCCCTTTGTTTTAGGAGTAGCCGTCCCCCAAGCTTTGCGGATATTCGACCCTGACGTTCCCGGATGGTTTGGTTGGTTTTCTTTGCTTGGTATTGCTTGGATTTACATCGTGCAGTTCAAACTTTACAACACAGTTAACGAATTGTACCGCCAAGAAGGAATCAAAGAACCGCTAACTGTTTGGTGGCTTTTTGTACCAGGTTTAAATTTAGTGGTCGGCTTGCGGCAAATTCACTTTTTGAGCCAGTTTTGGGCGAAAAGACAGGGAATTGAAGTTAAGGATAACTTAGCCGAAAGCATTCCTTTTCTGTCAGCTAACGCCTAATCTGTATTAAGGCATCTGGACTTTTTGCTGCAATTTCTCTGGGATTTGCAGCCGCCAGTCTATGGATTTATCGCCCCTGTGCCAAGTCAGCGTAGACGATGATTTCCCAACCCAAGATCAGCAGCAGGAGTAGCTCAACCCCACCCAAAATATTGATAGCTAAAGGTGTGCCAGGTACTAAAGCCCAGAAGGAAATCAGGGCAATGATTCCTGACACGACAAAGGTAATTTCATCAACAATAAGTTGCTCGATTTTGCGGCGCGATCGGCGGCGATCGCTGCGGTGGGCAATTTCCCAACCAAAGAGAGATTCTACGTCTGCGTGTTGGGTCTTTTCTTTAACCTTTTCGACCAAGGTAAGCCGAATGTAGCGCCCGATCGCGCTGATCTTTTCATCGTTTACTAGGTAAGTCCAGCCGAGAATCAAGGAAGCCCAGGGGAGGATTAGAAAGGCATAGTAGTTGGCGGAGTTGGAAGCTGCAAAGGACACGATTGTACCGAACAAACCCAAGGTGACGTAGAGGAGGTTGTCTCGGAAACCAATCCGCTGGGTTTGTTCGGCTTTGAGTTTGTCGTATTCTAGCAGCCAGATTTTCAGGATGGGGTCTTCTTCAGTCATTTTGTTCTATGAGCGGGTTTTACTGCTATTGTGCGCGATCTAAACCTCAGATGGAAGACTTTGAGCCAGATATAAAGTAGGTTTTGCTGAACTTGAGGCGATCGCTTTCAAATTGAGGGAGGACGATCTCCCTTCCCAATACCTCTCAAAACCTGAAGCTGATGGATCTGTGTTTACTCCTCTGGGTAAAACTCTTTCAATTTATCTAATTTCTCTTGCCACGAGTCTAGGTTTCTTGACTCGGATTTCTTAACTGATTGAGAGGGGAATTTAGGAAGTTGAGGATTCTTGATGCGTTTTGGCTTAGAGGATAAAATCTGTGGCGAAAACACAGATTGGGATAATACTTCAGGTACTTTAGGTGGTCTAAGCATTCCCATTTGAGGCGTTTGTAGTGGCTCAGTTTCCTCTTCTTTACCAGTCCACCACGGAAATTGACCCTGGGCAATCTCAAGCACTTGTTGATGCAGTAGTGGAGTCAGAAAACCGGGTAAATCAATTTCTTTTTGCAGCATTTTCATTGCTTCCGCTAGTGCTTTTTGTCTTAGCTTGGGATGAGCGAGTGCTTTGATAATGTGTGCAT
Source organism: Microcoleus sp. S28C3 (assembly GCF_036700785.1). Lineage (NCBI taxonomy): Bacteria > Bacillati > Cyanobacteriota > Cyanophyceae > Oscillatoriales > Microcoleaceae > Microcoleus > Microcoleus sp. S28C3. The sequence continues at coordinate 1,745 of NZ_JAUBPO010000082.1, forward strand.
CATTCCGTTTGCACTTACGCTTGTTGTATAGTTGATACTCAATCTCCTGATCCCATCGTCTCAAAATCTGTTGACAAAAATCTATGACCGCATCCGGATCGTTCCAGAAGAATGTCAGGGCAGATGCAACCAGAGGACGGTATTCTGCACGCCAATTATTGAGAACCTGAAGCGCCATCTCTTTTTGCAATTCCGTATCCAATGGTACTTGTAGGGCGGCGATTTTGTGTACAAAATCCAATTTTTTTCCTGCTTGCCAACGCAATAGAATTTCCTCGGCAACTTTTTGAGCTTCTAGTGTGTCACTCGCAACGGTAATGCAAAGACAGAGCACTTGAGGGTCTTGCCCTAGTGTAGTGAGCAGTTGACGCGCCTCTTCTTTGGCTTCTTGCCCTAGCAATTTCAAACAGCGACAGAGTACTTCCTTGTCTTGGCCGCGTGTGGAGAGGAGGACGCGCGCCTCTGGTTTGGCTTCTTGTCCTAGCACATCCAAACAGCGACAGATTACTTGATGGTCTTGCCCTTGTGTAGTGAGCAGTTCATGCGCCTCTTCTTTGGCTTCTTGCCCTAGCAATTCCAAACAGCGACAGATTACTTGATGGTTTTGCCGTGGTTTCTTGAGCAGTTCATGCGCCTCTTCTTTGGCTTCTTGCCCTAGCAATTCCAAACAGCGACAGATTACTTGATGGTCTTGCCGTGGTTTCTTGAGCAGTTCATGCGCCTCTTCTTTGGCTTCTTGCCCTAGCAATTCCAAACAGCGACAGATTACTTGATGGTCTTGCCGTGGTTTCTTGAGCAGTTCATGCGCCTCTTCTTTGGCTTCTTGCCCTAGCAATTCCAAACAGCGACAGAGTACTGTAGAGTTTTGCCTGAGTGTGGTGAGGAGGCCGCGCGCCTCTGGTTTGGCTTCTTCCCCTAGCAAATCCAAACAGCGACAGAGTACTTCCTTGTC
>NZ_JAUBPO010000082.1:2796-35217 GCF_036700785.1 Microcoleus sp. S28C3
TTGCCCGGCTGTAGTGAGCAGTTTACGCGCCTCTTCTTTGGCTTCTTGCCCTAGCAAATCCAAACAGCGACAGAGTAATTCCTTGTCTTGCCCGGCTGTAGTGAGCAGTTTACGCGCCTCTTCTTTGGCTTCTTGCCCTAGCAAATCCAAACAGCGACAGAGTACTTGAGGGTCTTGCCTGAGTGTGGTGAGCAGTTCATGCGCCTTTTCTTTGGCTTCTGGCCCTAGCAAATCCAAACAGCGACAGAGTACTTCCTTGTCTTGCCCGGCTGTAGTGAGCAGTTCATGCGCCTTTTCTTTGGCTTCTTGTCCTAGCAATCCCAAACAGCGACAGAGTACTTGAGGGTCTTGCTCTGGTGTAGCGAGGAGGACGCGCGCCTCTTCTTTGGCTTCTTGCCCTAGCAATTCCAAACAGCGACAGAGTACAGGAGGGTTTTGCCCGGGTGTAGTGAGGAGGTCGCGCGCCTCTTCTTTGGCTTCTTGCCCTAGCAATTCCAAACAGCGACAGAGTACTTGATAGGCTTGCCCTGGTGTGGTGAGGAGGACGCGCGCCTCTTCTTTGGCTTCTTCCCCTAGCAAATCCAAACAGCGACAGAGTACTTGATAGGCTTGACTATCCTTTATCCATTCTCTTGCTCGCAGCTTAGCTTGTGTTGGCGAAAGATTCTTTGACCACCCATTTATGAATTGAGGACTTCGGCAGCCAGCTTGATATAGTTGTTGACAAATTTCATCTTGCCCACTTTTGGGATAAGAGTCTTGCACCCACTTTAAAACTGAGCGCCATAAAATACTGTTCCCTCTCTGCCTTGTGGGTACAAGCTCAGCAGCGGTCAAAAATATTTTCAATCTTTGCTCTTGTGTGAGATCTAAAATATTTTCAACAACCAAACTTAAATAGGCATAGTGAGCAACCTTTGCATCAAGAAGTTTATTGATATATTGAAGAATAGTGGTTGGAGCAACTGCATTCTTAAGCTTATATAAAAAGAAAAGGCGTAGAAGCTCGGAGCCGACCTCAGAAATATCTCTCCCAATTTCTGTATTGCCCTCTGACTTAACTGCCAAACAGATAGTTCTGTCTAGAATAACTTTTCTGTATGGATCGTCAATATAGGGTTCAATTAGTCCTTTTTCACTCGCCTGGATTAAGCCTTCAGCGAGTTCATCATGATGAAATAAAAAATTATTTTGACTTCGATCAAAGGATAATAAGGAAGTAACCACATCCCATCGGGAATTATCAGTAACCTGTTCAAACAAAATCGGAATTCGGGCACAGGGCTGATATTCATTGGCAAGAGCAATTAAGACAGAAGGATACAAACCTGCCATTCCCACTTGTCGAAAAATAGCCGCATCCATAATGGCAGTAGCCAAACCAGGAAACTGTTCCCGAATTCTCTCTAAATCATCTACCAGAATGCGTAAGAAAACTTCCTCCAGTTCTTCCAGGGTTTTGGGAACAGGCTCTTGCCCACGTGCTAAAACCAACAAAATCCGAACCAGCCGCGCTTCTCTCAGGGATTCTACCTTAAGTTGAGAAGCCATAGTTGCCCAAGCAGGTAACACTTCTGCAATTTTATCGAGAATGATAATTCTATCAGTTGCTTCATCGGGTGTGAACACCTTTTGATCTCCGAGTTTTAGCTCGCGCGGCAACTGCCGTCCAGCAACTACTAGCACTAAAAAGGGATACTTACTCAAGTCCTCACGCAAACGTTTGAGATAGCCATCATCCAGATATTGAATGTTGTCAATCAACAAAAACTGGGGTTTGCTTTCATGCTCAATAAAATTATCTAACCCAGAATCAACCAGTCTCTGTAGATTGTCCACCCACCAGACTTTGTAGTCTCGATCCACTAAATCTAATGCCAGACGACGCAACGCCACTGACTTACCCGAACCGCCATGCCCAATAATAGCTGTTGCAGGGCAAGGGCGGTTGCGGTAATTCTGACTATTCCGAATTGTGGTTTCTAAAAGCTCTGTTCGGAAACTTCGTGGGGCATCCCATTCGCGAAAAACCCCCAACCATTCGGTTCCCCGTTGAAAGGAGTAAAACTTTTCAGGTGTGATTTTGTAGTCTTCCGGATCGTCTCCACGGGTTGCTGCTGCTTGCATCGTTTCTTGCTCTCGTGATTCCTCCCGTTTCAAGAGTTCATCTCCCACTGGATAAGTCCCTGCTGGCATAAACTCTTTGAAAAAGGAGAGGTCAAGGAGTGCCTTCTGGAGACGTGGTAGACCATCTTCCTGCTCAAATAGACGGATTAAATCAATATTCTGCTGGTTTTTGGTGACACCCGTGCGAAGATGAGCCTCATCAACGTCAAGCCGAAAGAACAGTCTTTCCTGTTGACTGTCAGACAGTGTATTCAGTTGATCCAACAAATTATCGCGATCGACCATTTACCGCTCCTTCAGATGGGATGCAACTTTATAAATGACTTGAAGCAATTGCGATAAATCTGCACCCTCTCTTTGGATGGCATAGCGGATTAGGTCGATCGCTCGCTGATTTTGTGTTCCATTCGATAGATGAGCTGAATCAACATCGTACTTAAAAATCACTGTATCGAATTGAGAGGGTATGAGTCGATTCAACAAATCCAGTATATACTCTTTCCGTTCCGGCAGTGGCACGTTATTAATCAGAGTCATCCCAATTGCAGGCTTTGAAGTAGAAACTGCTGGTACTACCTCCTGTTTCGGTTGCAGTTTCGCCAACATCTCAAATGCAAACGCACTAGCATGACGGGCAGCAATTTCTTGATAACCCGCTTTATCCACCTTCGCTTTGTTATCAATCAAATCAGAAATACCTCGAATAACCATCGCAGACACCTGCTGATTGGCACGCGCTGCATCAAGGAAACCAAGGCCTTCCATTTCAACCGCAACAGCATCCCCATAGTTCGATCGCAAAAATTGAAAAACCTCCGATTCCGTGGAGGCAATCACTTTCTCACCCGCTGCGATCGGCGCAACAAAGACGCGAGGAGTTGGCTCCGTCACAGGCAATCTTTTCAGCCAATCATCTTTCCCGGCTTCAACTCTGGCTCGTTGCTGTAGGCTATAGGCAGATAAGCCGATTTCAGGTCTGGGTTTGAAGGTTTGTTCTGCTTTGCCTGACTCGTACCCGTAAACTTTAGTAGATGCGACCACATCACCAAGGGCTACATCTTTAATCCCCCCAGCCACTCCGACAAAGAGAATAACATCAGGGTTGAAAAGGGCGATCGCTCTTTCTGCCTCCATTGCTGCAAGGGGATTACCTGCTCCCATTTCGACAACGGCGACATCCCACACATCTTTAGACGAATCGAACTTCCCCGAGCGATAAATCGTCCCCCGTTGATGAAGCTCTTCCTGAATATCGGACAGATGGGCGCAAACGGCTGAGCACTCAACGGAGAGAGCAGTCAGAATAACAGCACAGGGCATAAGGATTTATATAGAGAAGCTTTTTGTCTATTATGACAAGTTTTTTGGTACTTGGGGATTAAAAAAGTCATTTCGATTTGCGATCGACCAATTAGATTCCCGACTTCTTCAAAAAGTCGGGAATCTGGGTATTATTCACCAGAACCTATTCTGCAAATCCGCAAAAATGAGTTTGAGTTCCGGTTCGTTAACCCGCTTAATTGCTTTAGGAATACTTACCCACTGCCGCTTTCTCTTGCTAGCTTCCGGCCAAATTTCCAGAACTGCTTGCACTTGCATTAAAAATACCCCTACCTGCCAAGTACAGCCGGACTTTTGATACTCGTAAGTTCCAAGCAAATCAGGGAACACTTTACCCAACAAACCTGCTTCTTCCCAAGCTTCCTTGGCGGCGGAATCTTGGGGAGTCATGTCAGATTCAATTAATCCTTTGGGAATAACCCAGCGCTTGCTAGCCGAAGAAGTAATCAGCATTACTTCAATTTCTCCGTCTTCAATACGATAGGGAATTACCCCGGATTGTTCTACCAATACAGCGGTTCTTATACTCATAATTTCTGCAATATTTCTGGGTGCAAAAGCTGCTGCTAGTTCATCAAAGGTTTACAACTAAAAAATAAAATTTGCCTCCAGATTCTAAATAATTCCCCAGTTGAGACAACAAAGTCTAGAATAGAGATAGTTGGCTTTTCCCCTCTGTGGAAAATAGGAAATTCCCCTGCACTCCCACTGAACAATAATATTATTATAATAACCGGGCGCAATCCTCTACCGACAAGCAGATAAAAGCCGATCGACAATATCTGCCTTTAGCTGCGCCGGTATGCGGTTTTACGTCTAATCTTTCTTCGCCTTAGCCTCCAAATTTTCCATACGACTCTTCAAATCTTGATTTTCCTTTTTCACCTGGTCTAATTCCTCCCGCAACTGCTTTACCGCTGCATCAGAACCAGCATTTTTCTGCACTCTTTGCACAGCTTCATCAGCCATGCGGCGGACGCGGCCGTCGGGAGTTTGGTCAGCTAAAGAACCCAAAATGCGAATTGCTTTGCGAGTTTGCATTTGTCCTAATCCCGCTACTACAGAGACTTGAGTCAAGAAAAACGTCTCTTTAGATAATTCTGCCAATCGCTGCAAAATCCGTTCTAAATTGACCTTGGTTTGACCCGTCGAAATTGTGCCCAAAGAGCGAATTGCAGCCAAGCGCAAAGCTTGTGGAGTACCCGCAGCAGTGTATTTCAAAATTAGATTCAGCGCATCTTCAGAAGTTTTCATTTGCGCCAAACCGACGATCGCACCCGATCGCACGATCTCATTCCACCCCTGACGTTCTTTCAGCACGAATTTTAACTCTTTCAGTACCTGTTCGTCGGTCGGTTTTTCGTCGGGGTTAGCTGCTGATATTCCGCCAATAGCACTCGCTGCGGCTGCTTCTACGTAATAGCTGGCGTCGCCTTTTTCTAAGATCGATCTTAGCGCTTTATAAGTTTCGTGAGTTTTGATTTTACTCAGCGCCGCCACCACAGCACGGCGAACGCGAGCATCTTTATCTCTCAAACCAGTTACTAAACCTTCAAAAGCTTGGTCAAGTTTAATTTCTACTAACTGACTGGCAACTTCCGCCCGCACAGCCCAGAACGGCTCTTTCTTGAGAACTTCTGACAGCGTTTTCACCGCTTCCAGTCCTCCCTTTTTCGCCAAAGCGTGAGCAGCGTAAATCCGAGAAACCGGGTCGGGATCGAATTGCAACTGAGCTTTTAGTTCCGCAACTCCATATTCTAAAACAACTGTTTTTAAGTATTTATTCCCGACATCAAAACTGATAAATGCAGGCTTCTCTTCTAGGGGAAAATAGAAGCTTTGCTCGCGTTCGTAGACTCGCACTGTAAAAGTTTTTAGGTTCGGGGTTGAAGGTGCAGAACTGTCCTCGTATGCCTCTTTTTCCGGCTTGTAACCGAAGCCGATCGGAATTTTCAGATCGAATAGATCTTTGCTGTTGCCGTTCCCGTTGCCATTTTTGCTGTCTTTTACCTGAGTTTGTGTTACAGTCACTTTTGCTAATTTGCTGTCGCCATCCCAGGAATAAGCAACTTTGTAATCTGGATGACCGCCGCGATAAACGTACTGGTCAAACAAAAACATGAGATTGCGACCGGTAGCCTTTTCTATCGCCCTCAGCAAATCGATCGTTTCTACAGTTTTGTGAGCGTTATCCCGCACAAAAGTGTGAATGGCTTTGTAAAATAATTCGTCGCCCAACTCGGCGCGAATCATGTGATAAACGCAAGCGCCTTTTTCGTACAAATGGCGATCGTACAATTCGATTGCTTCGCGGTAAACGTGAGTAACGATCGGGCGGCGGTAGCGGGAACTATCTTCAGCTAAATAATTGCGGGCTTCATTTAACATATAGTAAGCCGCGTCTTCTTTGCCATATTCTTTATCAGTCCACAGCACCTCGGAATAAGAAGCCATGCCTTCTTTCAGCCAAGCGTGAGACCAATGTTTAATTACTACTAAATCACCGAACCACTGGTGAGCTAATTCGTGGGCAACTAAGCTTTCAGTACCTCGATTGTCGAGGGTGGCGCGTTCGTCTAGCAAGCACCTATCTGTTAGCAAAGTTGTCGAAGTATTTTCCATACCGCCAAAGATGAAATCATCGACGCAGACTTGAGCGTATTTGGGAAAAGGGTAAGGATAGCCAAATGCTTCAGAGAAGAATTCAATCATTTGAGGCGTTTTGCCCATGCTGCGCCTAGCGTCTGCTTCGCGGCTTTTTTCAACGTAATAATTAACTGGTTTGCCGTTCCATTCGTCTTTGATTTCGGCGAAATCTCCAACTGCTAAGGTCATTAAATACGTCGGGTGTACCTGGGTTTGCGACCAGTGATAAATCTTATCGTCGCCGTCGTTTTTTGTGCTAATTAATTCCCCGTTGGAGATGGCAAAAAATTGTCTGGGAACTTGCACTCTAATTTCGGAAGTTGCCAACTGTCCGGGATAGTCGAAACAGGGAAACCAGAAGCGGGAATCTTCGTCTTCGCCTTGAGTCCAAACTTGTGTTGGTTTGTCTGGATAGTTTTTGTCGGGGCCGACGAAATAGAGACCGCGCTGGGGTTTTTCGACCCAGTATTCGATCGCAATAGTAATTGGTTGGTAAGCTTCTGTTGGTTCGTGCAGTTGAATTTGCAGCACTTCGCCGTCGCTGTCGAAATTTTGCTTGGTTTCGCCAACTTTTACCGATTCAATGTTCAGGTTTACCGCATCTAAGGTTAATTTGTCAATGCCGCTGCGGACTGGATTGAGGCGGATGCTGCAAGTGCCGCGAAAGCTTTGTTTGGGAATATTCAGCACTAAGTCGAGGAAAATATGCTCTACTTGACCGGGGCGATCTGGATTGTAATGCGGTCGAGCACCCGGCATCTCGAAGGATTTGTGACTGTTTTCAGAATCAAAGTAAGTATTTGACATTGTGATGGCAAAGTTGTGAATCGATCGGCGATCGCTGGCAGCGCAGATCCGGCTGAATTGCCAGCTTATTATAGAGTAGCGCGTCCTAGTTGCTGTTGTCGCTAACTTGTTAAAAACTGGGTCGATCGTTGCCGGGATGGAAAATATGATTTTTTCGCTACAATATCAGCAAGGCTAATGTCTGCAATCATCAGCCTGCAATTGAAATAGAGAGGGAAATCTGCATGACAGCTACACTATCAGTTCCCAGTTCGCTCGAATCTTGGCTGGGCGACGAAGCCGAAGACTTGCTCACCCATCAAGCGAAAGTTTCTAAAGATTTGTTGCACCTGCCGGGCCCGGATTGGGTCGATCGCATTTTTGCTCAAACCGATCGATCTCCTCAAGTTTTGCGATCGCTTCAGCAACTCTATTCTAGCGGACGCTTGGCAAATACCGGCTATTTATCTATCCTGCCGGTAGACCAAGGAATCGAACACTCGGCGGCCGCTTCTTTTGCACCGAATCCCATCTATTTTGACAGCGAAAACATCATCAAACTAGCAATTTCGGCAGGCTGCAATGCTGTCGCGACAACGCTAGGAGTTTTGGGAAGCGTATCTCGCAAATACGCGCACAAAATCCCTTTTATTGTCAAGCTCAATCACAACGAATTGCTGACTTATCCCAATCAATACGACCAAATAATGTTTGCTTCTGTCGAACAAGCTTGGAATTTAGGAGCAGTTGCAGTGGGAGCAACAATTTATTTTGGTTCCCCGGAATCGACGCGACAAATCCAAGAAGTCAGTCAAGCTTTTGCCCACGCTCACGAATACGGAATGGCGACAATTTTGTGGTGCTACCTCCGCAACGATATCTTTAAACAAGACAAAGATTATCACGTTGCAGCGGATTTAACCGGACAAGCAAATCACTTGGGAGTGACAATTCAAGCTGACATTATCAAGCAGAAATTGCCCGAATGCAACAACGGCTATGAAGCAGTTGCTAAAGCTAGCGGTCACAGTTACGGCAAAACCGACAAGCGCGTTTACTCTGATTTGACAACGGATCACCCGATCGATCTAACTCGGTATCAATTGCTCAACTGTTATGCGGGAAGGATGGGTTTAATTAACTCCGGCGGTGCTTCCGGTAAAAGCGATTTTGCTGAAGCAATTCGCACGGCGGTAATCAACAAACGCGCTGGTGGCTGCGGCTTAATTTCCGGTCGCAAAACTTTTCAGCGTCCTTTTGAAGAAGGTGTAAAATTGTTCAACGCAATCCAAGACGTTTATTTGTCGCCAGAAATCTCGATCGCCTAAAAATTCCCAGCACAGAGATTTGCCTCAAGATCACAACCTAAACGTAGGGTGCGCACTGCGCACCTTACCTGATTAAAATTCCTTAATATAAGTTGCAACTTAGCTGTAATATTAATACTAGCTGAACACATATAGAGACACATTATTTAATTTTAAAATGCCCCACAGCGTTGTTTTAAACCTGCTGCCAGTTGCACCAATTCCATCTCAGTTTTTAACGGGACGGCATCTCCACGCTTTATTTCTGAACCTTGTGAGTGCTGTAGACAGCAATTTGAGTGCGTACCTGCACGATCAATCTCATGAAAAAGCTTTCACTTTAAGCCCTTTTCAAGTAAGCAGAAAAGAGGCTTACAAAAGCAGCGCGCCGCAGTCACAAAAGAGAGTTTTGCCTCCTGCTTCCCGCACAATTTCGCAGGCTGTACAGTGGGATTACAAGCAAGCTATTCAGGAAAATACGCCGATTTGGTGGCGAATTTCTCTGCTGGATGACGGTTTGTTCGATCGCCTAACTCAACTTTGGCAGCAACTCAATTTCGCTCGCCCTTGGCATCTTGGCCCAACAAATATATACATTACTAATATTTTGAGCGAACCGCAATCAAACCAGCCGTGGGTAAACTTTTGTACTTACGCCGAATTGTTCGATAGAGCTTCGGAAACTGAGCGCCAAATTGCTTTCACTTTTTGCACTCCTACTAATTTTCGGCAAGGTGTGTACGATAGTGCTATGCCCACTCGTGAGAGTATTTTTGGCAGTTTAGTTAATCGCTGGAACAAGTACAGCAGGATTGCGATCGAACCTACTTTCACCGAAGCTATTTTCCCCAGTTTCTTCGATATCCGAACAGAAGTTTGTACGGATTCTCGAAGTAAATTTATTGGCTGCGTCGGCGATATTAGTTATCGAATTATGGGAGATCTAGCTCCTGATACTATCAAGCAAATTAACACTTTAGCAGATTTTGCGCTTTACAGCGGAGTCGGGCGAAAGACGCCGATGGGAATGGGAATGACGCGCAGGTTGCAGGATTTTTAATCATTTACTTTTAGGCTGAATTTCACTGACGATTTCATAAACATCAGTGTCTGGAATTTTGGCAAACAAAGGCGTCATTTGCTTCAATATTTCCTGATAAGCTTGGCTTTGATTGGCGGCCATCTCTTCTACGCTTTCCCAAAAAATGATGGCAATACCTTTGTCTGTATTGGGCAATTGCAGCAGGTATGCTCCCTTAAAACCTGTAGCATAAGTTGCAACGGCTTTTTCAAAAAGTTCTTCTGCTTCTTTAAATTTTCCTGGTTTAAATTCGCCAATGGCAACGTAAGCAAACTGATGTCTGAGAAAGTCTAGAAATTCTGACATATCCTTTTCCTCAACAAATCGCGATACAGCAAGGTATATTTTACCCGATCGCCAGAAATTTGTGAAATTCACAGTTTGTAGTTTCGCGCTCAGCTCATCGGCGGATTTATTAATTACACGTAGCTGCGATCGCAACTCAAATAGAAGCTTTTTGAGTTAGCCGGCTGCAATCTCTATTAAATAAACTGTTGAACCCAAAATTTTAGGCCTTCACAATGCTAGGTACGCCGGAGCGATTTCGAGCGCTAGTACAAAAGGTAAAGCTGGTGATAGATCGAATAAGCGTGCGTAGTTGCGATCGCAGGCTTTGAAGTAAAAAGTAGCCCGTAAAAAGTGGGTTTTTGCAATAACCCTATTGAATTTCTTAAAACTCAAATGCCAGAATCATAACATACAAATATAAACAAAGTAAAGAGGAAAGTAAAACAAATGAAAAAAATATTAGTCATAGAAGACGACGATTTAATCCGAGAAACCGTATTAGAACTTCTGAAATCGCGAGGTTTTGAAGCTGTCGGCGCCGAAAACGGAGAAGTCGGTATCGAGTTAGCTGCCCAAATTCCCGATTTAATTTTGTCTGATGTCATGATGCCCGAAGTAGACGGTTTAGAAGTTTTCGCGGTTTTGCGATCGCAACCTGCAACCGCCAGCATTCCGTTTATTTTTATGACTGGTTCAGAAATGGAAGGGGCTCTAGAACTTAAAGCAGACGGTTATATCAAGAAACCTTGCAGCGCCGCAAAAATACTCGGGGCGATCGCCGCTCAACTAGAAAAACCGACAATTACCAACCCACAACATCAAAAAGTACAGGACAATTTTGCACCATCAAATCTCAGCTTGCGCGGCTGGAATCAAAAATTTCGATTTGAGATTGCGTGGCTTTGCTCGCAATAACACGCACAGTAACGTTATTGATAGACAAGTTGAGGGAATTTCAAACTGCTTCCAGCCAGAGGTGGCTTAGACTGGGTATGTTGAATTTGGTTAAAAATTTATGAACGCACAACCCAAAGGCCGCCTAGTTTGGAATCACTCTACCCACCTTCCCGGTTTGATACCAATTTTAGAGCGCCTCACCCTAAAAATGGGCATTCAAACCGTTACTCCAGGCGTCATCAACAAAGTTAAAGGACACATCCCCCGCATGACATTAAGAGTGTCAGTACCGATCCGCGGGGGATTTAAAATCATCGCCAGACAGGGCAAAACCGTACAAGAAGTCTTTATATTAACCACTCTCAGTCAAGGGGACTTGGAAGAGACGATCGCCCAAACCCTAGCCAAGTGACAATTTTTGCTTAGCAAGCAAAGCCCGGGCCCTAACTGAAGCTGTTTCATCGGTTTGGGCTATTTCCTCAAGCCTCGCCGAAACTTCCGCTAACCAATCGGGTTTAACAGTCGCAGCACCCGCCAAAGCTTGCAAACCCCCCGCTGCTGCGTAGCGAACCACCCATTCAGGGTCTCGGGACGCTTGCTGCAGCGTTTTCACTGCGCGAAGTTGAGCATCTGCAATTTGTTCTGCCGGCATCAGTTCCCAGCAAATCGTCCCCAAACCCCTAGCCGCCGCCCGCCGCACGCTCAAAGCAAAGTCATTCGCCGCTGCATCGAGCAAAATCTCCAAACCCCTGGGGTCGCCAATTCCCGCCAAAGCCCGAACAGCCCAAGCTCTCGCCCCGTAATTGTAGCCGTCAAGCTGTTCTAGAAGCGGCAGCACCGCAGGTTCTCCGATTTGAATCAGCCCGTCAACGGCGGCAACAGCGGCGCCTGGGTTGTTGTAACCGAGCACTGTAATTAAGGTAGGAATTGATTGTTGTGAGGAAGCCGCCGCCAGTGCTTTGACTGAGTTTAACAAGCCTTCGGAAGAATCTGCTTGTTCGACAGCCTGAATTAGTTCTAATGCCATTTATTTGTAAGCTTTACCGTGACTATTGTAATTGTAGGTTGGGTCGATCGCGCGATCGAACTTTTTGCAGCGTGGGTGAGGCGCGGCGATTAACTTGAAAAGCTTACCCTGCTCGAAGTAGGACTGTCTTGGTTAAAGAGTCGAATCCGCAAAAAACTCGACTCCATACCCGCCCTAGGAACTGTTGCGCTGTGCATCCTAACCGTCTTGGCGGTTCCGATAAAACTTAGCCCAAGCATACCGCTGCGGATCTTTTTTTAGCAGATATTCCACAACTTCCCGACGCTTCCCATTTTTAGCATTTTTGACAACCCGCTTCATTTCCGCATCCTGATCTCTGGGTGAAGCACCGCGTTTAATTGCCTCGTTAAACCAACGTTCGCCCTCTAAGAATTGACCCCGCTCAAAACAAATAGCTCCCATCAAAGTGTAAGGATGATGACTCTGAGGCTGATACTCAATAGCTTTTAGCGCACATTTTTCGGTATCATCTAGTTTATTAATATCTCGAAAAGCACCGCCCCTAGTTGTTAGCAAAGCGGACTTGAGCTTATTTTCTTTAATTTTGTCTAAGTCCAGATTTTCTGTCAGGTTCAATGCACTTCTCGGTTGCTCTGCCTTCCGCCAATGACTGCTGGCATTAGCCAAGTTCCATTTATTTCCAGTGCCTTTGTACTGCTGTTCATAAAAAAGTGCTTCGATTTTGTGGTAAGCTGTAAAAATCTTGCCAGAGAACAGTCTCTGCCCTTGAGATCGGCGTTCTTCCTGCCACCCATAATAGCTATAGCTGGGTTGAGATGCTTCAATTTTATTCTCCTCAAGCCAAGCAACATCTGTTGGTTCCAGTCGCTCTCCTTTATCCAGTTTTTGCAGAATTACGTATAACGGACTAGAAGGTGTCTTATCTTTATAGTTCGAGACATCATACTTAGACTTCAGAGCAGCAAATTCCTTTTCTTGGGCAAAAGTAATTACGTCTTCATATCCATTCTGTTTTAGCCAATCAATATCAGCCTCACTTAAATGCTCTCCCGATTGGATTTTGGATTTCAGACTAGCAGCATATTTGTCTTGGGCAAAAGTAATTACATCATCACGTCCATTCTGTTTGATCCAATCAAAATCAGCCTCACTCAACGGCTCTCCAGATTGAATTTTGGACTTGAGACTAGCAGCATATTTGTCAAGCGCCAGAGTAATTGTCTCGGTCAGTTTACGCTTTTTCAGAAAGTTAATATCCTGCTCACCTAGCGGATTGTCTAAATCAATTTTCTTGAGAACTTTATACAGATGGCTAGAGAGCGATGAATCCTCATAAGTAGTAGCTTTATACTTAACTTTCAGTTCAGCAAAGTGTCGTTTCTGTTCAATCTCCAAAACAATGCTAAGCGTTTCGCTAAGTTGATGCTCTTCTAGCCAGTTAAGTTCTGACTCGCTCAACTGCCGATCTGCCTCAAGATTTTTCAGGATGGGATACAACGGACTTGATACAGATGTTTCTGGGTATTCACTAGCTTTGTACTTATCCTTGAGTTGGGCAAACTTAGCTTCCCGTACAGCTTTTTGTTGCCAAAAAATTTCTAGAGTATCAACCAGTTGGTTATTGAACAGCCAGTTAGCCTCTACATCACTTAATATTTCTCGTGCATCCAGTTGCTTGAGGATTTGATACAAGAGGCTATCAAGTGAACAATTTGGATATTCAGTTGCTCGGTACTTAGCCTTTAGTGCAGCAAATCGCGCCATCTCTTGAACGATAGTAACTGTTTGAGTAAGCCCCTGTTTTTGCAGATATTTAACTTCCAAGTCAGTTAGCTGATTTTCTGAATCAAGTTTCCAAAGGATAAAATACAAAGGACTGGATATGCTTAGCCCTGTGGTTACTTTAAACTTAGACTTGAGTTTATAAAATTCAGCCTCTAGTGTTCTTCGTTCTTTAGCCTTACGTAGTGGCTCTTGCTCGATAGCTTCTCTTGTTTCCAAAAGCTCTTGGTTTAGTAACCAATTCCGCTCGAAGTCGGTAATTTCAAATTCTAAATCAGCTTTTCGCAGGATGAGATATAGTAGACTAGAAGGAGATGAATCTTCATATTTTGTTGCTTGATACTTGGACTTCAGCGCTGCAAAATGTTGCACTTGGACTTCAAAAAGATCGCTGCTCATGGTGAATCCCCCGATTTATACTTCTAGCTGCTACACAACCATCTCCCAGCATTCCGCGATCGCCCGGAGTCCAAACCCAAACTTTTTTAACTGAAAACTCATCCAGATGGTAATATTATTTTAACAGGTTCGGTTTCACCAACTACAGCTACAAACCTCAGTATTTTCACTGATATTTATAATAATTAGTACCTAAAGCCTCGTTTCTTATTCCATCAAATCATCAGCCATCGGTTCACCCGGATAAAAGCGAGAAAATAGCAGTTCTCAACTCCATGAAATACAGATATGCGGTAGGGAAACAGCACGGCGCTGTGTCCTGAAATGTGTTGTCTCCTGAAAAGTGCTGTTTCCTGAATTTACGCGAGAAAATTGAGCATCGCTACAGCAATCCTATTTCAGTTGTGAACTAATTTTTTAAAGTAAACTATCCATTAAATCCATAACGCGGATAGCATCATCTGATAAAGATAGGGATGCTTGTTGATTGAGGTGATGCTCCAAAACTCCTTTGAGCGCAATCAATTTCAGGCTATTTTCTGCTAAAGTTTCAGAAATAGCTTGAGCTCCCGGCAAATAGCCGATCGCCCCCAAGTCCATCAAAGCCGATCGCCTCAACTGCAAATTATCCCCATTCAAAGCGCTTACCAACCGCTCTCCGTAAATCCGCTCACCAGTTAACTGATACATCGCCCGCGCCGCAGCGTACTGCACCCGCTCCACAGAATGTTCTAAAAAAGGTGAAATTAGCGGTATTGCTTCTGTCGCTTGCAGCGTTCCCAAAGCTTCAATTACCGAGTCGTAAGGTTGCACGAGGTGCGATTTTCCTGGCACTCGCACAGCAACAACTACGCCCCCATCTAATAACTTCATTAGCGGCCCAATAGAATCGCGATCGCCCAGCATTTCTAGAGCTTGAGCCGCCGCTTCCCGCACGTAATAATCGGCGCATTCTAAACAGCGAATCAGGGCCGGCAAGGCTTGTTTGTCGCCCAATTTACCCAGAGCCCGCGCCGCATTTCGCAATAGGGAATAGTCGCCGATTTTTGTTTGTTCTGATTCTTCTTGCAATGCGGCAATTAAAGCTGCAATAGCTGCAGGTTCCTTGACTCGAAATCTACCAACCCACCAAGCAGCATAATACCGGAGACTGTAATCTTGGGAGTGCAAATTTGCGATCGCCTGTTCCACAGTTAAAGACTCGCCCTCGGCTACACCCGCCGGCGGTGAGTCGGATTCGTAATAATCCATAGTCATTAGTTATTAGTTATTAGTTATTCGGCGATTAAATCGCTGTTATACAGACAAAACCTGCAAGGCAAGGGTTGGGGAAACTCGGCGATTAAAATCGCTACTAAACAGACAAAACCCGCCTGCGCGGGTTACATTAACTCTTAGTCCGCTTGGAGTGGACTTTGTTTGTCTAGGAGCGATTTTCATCGCACCTTCTAGCTTGTGTCGGAGCGATTTTCATCGCCCCTCCCACCAAACTATTGGTGATCACTCGATGATTCATGGGATGATTCATGGGATGATTCATGGGATGATTCATGGGATGATTCTGCACCCGCGCTCCAAGGATGAATGCTGACAATTTTCCCGCCCATGCGAGTAATCCGCTGCATTTCTTGATTCATCCGATTGTAAGGCACGTTGATAAATGTACTCGCGCTCGATCGAATCGAATAATCCACATTATTTGTTTCATCGCTTTGGCGCAAGCCCACAACTTCATACCGAAAGCAGCGACCGGCGGAAGCTGTATTACCACTTTTTCCAGCTACAATTTGACCCAACATAAGCTTCTTGGTAATTGGTAATTCTGACTGTTGACTGTTGACTGTTGACTGTTGACTGTTGACTAAAAGCTAGTAAC
Source organism: Microcoleus sp. S28C3 (assembly GCF_036700785.1). Lineage (NCBI taxonomy): Bacteria > Bacillati > Cyanobacteriota > Cyanophyceae > Oscillatoriales > Microcoleaceae > Microcoleus > Microcoleus sp. S28C3. Next base: position 18,336 of record NZ_JAUBPO010000082.1, read on the forward strand.
TGCCAACTGCCAACTGCCAACTGCCAACTGCCAACTGACTAAATTGGAGTAATGCTGGCAATTTTCGCGCCCATGCGTTGAAATTTCTGCATTTGCGAGGACAACTCCTCAACAGGTACGATGAAAGCTTTGCTGCTGCGGCGCACGCTGGGATAGCCGCCCGTGCGAATGCCCGAAACTTCCACGCGCACCAGCCGCCCTTCTTTGCCGTAAGCTGCCGCGCCGCCGAAAGTGCTGCTGGGAGTTACGTTTCTGGCAGAAGGCCGATATGCCCAACCTTCGTTACCGCCAGAAGGCCCAACTACAGCCGTAGCGGTGTTAGTGCCGAGTTCGACAGCTAAGCGAGAGTTATTACCTTCTAGTTGAGATGTATCGCTGTTTGCATAGCCGCGATACAGGCGGAACATCCGGGTAAAACCGACGGTTTTTTGCCCCCGCTGGGTGTTAAAGCCGCGGTAGTAAGGCACGATACTTTCGCCGAAGTTTTCTTGATACTCTACTGAATCGATGTAAGAATCAATATCAGCGTCGTAGCCTTTTGTTTGGTACAAATCTAAGTGCTCAATTACTTCAGATTCGTCGTAGGTAGCGCGACCGAGCAAGTGTTTGTAGTTTAGTTCGATCGTCCGAGTTTGGAAACTGTTGTAGAAAAACTTGGTTTTGTACAGTTCTGACTTAGCTACAGCGCGTACAAATTCTCGTACACTCAAACTGCCGTCTCGCAGCAAAGACTCGGAACTTATAAGTCGCTCGGATTTCATTAAATAGTCGTTGCCCAACACCTGACGGTAAACGGCACGAATCACCGCTTCAACGTCGTCTTTGGTGTAGTTCGGACGCAGTTCTACCTTCGGCGCATCGCTCAATGCGGATGTTCCCAGTCTGGACGCTGCTGTTGTAATCGCCACCAGATTTTCTCCTAAATTAATGACAAAAGTTTAAAGCTTTGTTGCACTTGAGATTTTTAGGACTAAGGCTAATATGTCTCAAAGTAGGGCGCGCAGTCCGCGCCTGCTCAAAGTAGGGTGCGCACTGCGCACCTTACCTATACACATAAAATTGAAGAATTTTTTAGCCTTAGTCCTAATTTGCTAAAGACGTTTCAAAAAAACGTCAATACACAAACTTTAAGCTGTGGTAATACTTACCACTTTGCCGCCACGTTTGTTGATTTGCTGCAAGCGGCCCGAAAGTTGCTCGTAAGGCACGAGGTATTCGGTAGTAGTCCGCCGCACTTGGGGCGAAAAATTAGCCGAACCTTGCATTGCGGTGACTCGGTAGAGTTGGTCGCGAGAACCGCCGGACGTGCCGCCAAGGGCTTTTCCGGTGGAGGCCGTGTATATCGGCGAAGCCATATTTCTCGCTACTTCCCAAGTCAGCCGGGCTTGGGTTTGGTTTTGCGATCGATCGCTAGAAGCAAAACCCCGGTACAGTTGAAACATCCGGTTAAAACCGACGGTTTTTTGACCTCTTTGAGTCGCGAAACCCCGATAGTAAGGCACTACACTTTCGCCAAAATTTTCTTGATACTCAACTGAGTCAATGTAAGAATTAATTTCAGCTTCGTAGCCTTCTGCATTGTACAAATCAACGTGGAAAGCAATTTCCGACTCGTCGTAAGGAGCGCGGCCCAACAAATGCTTGTAATTAAGCTCAATTAACCGCGTTTGCGAGTTCGGATAAAAAAACTTTTTCCGATAAGTTTCGGAATGTGCAATTGACCGCACAAAATCTTTAACTGAAATCTGCCCTTGCAGCAGCAGAGATTCAGCACTGGTAAGTCGTTCGCTCGACATTAAATACTCGTTGCCGAAAACTTGGCTGTAAGCGGCGCGAATTACTGCTTTCGCATCGTCTTGCGTCCAGTGGGGGCGCAGTTCTACCCGTCCCGCTTCTTCAAATGCTTTTATTCCCAACCGTTCTGCTGCACCTAATCCCGCCATCTTCGCTTCTCCCTTTTTTGCTTTAAAAATTGAAAACTGCTTAAAAAAGTATTTGCAAAACTAGGCTTCGATCGCAGATGCCCGGAATTCTAAACAACCGCTAACACTTAAGCTAACAGCAGCTTACAATCCCGGGCATCACGCAAATCTAGCTCAGAGCGTTGATTGCGTAGTCGATGTAGGAAGTCGCTTCAGTTGCAGCGTCGCCACTCAGACCGTGGTTGGCTTTGATGTACTTGAGAGCTTCAACGTACCAGCTAGGAGACAATTCAAATGTCCGGTTGATTTCGTCAACACCTGCAATCAGGTACTCGTCCATCGGACCGGTGCCGCCTGCAACTAAGCAGTAGGTTACCATCCGCAGGTAGTAGCCGATGTCGCGAGCGCACTTGGCTTTACCGGTTGGGGTAGAAGCGTAGTTCGGGCCTTGCATTTGTTGCGTGTACGGGAATTTGTTGTACACAGCTTGAGCTGCACCGTCGATCAAGCGCTGAGAGTTGGCGGTCAACGCTTTGGCTGCTTCCAAACCTGCTGCTGCTTGGCGGAAACGGCCGAAGGCGACTTGCAGTTCTGTGCTGCTCAGGAAACGGCCTTGAGAATCGGCTGCGGTTACTGCTTCAGTCAAAGGGGTTTTCATTGTTCTGGTTTCTCCCTAATGTTGTGTTGTTTTTGTACAAAAATGATTGTTTGCAAAAATGCGATGCTCGCTTCTTTACAAGAAATGTTCGCTTGGCTATTTTTAGCCGACTGCATTGGCAGCGCGGTCGAAGTAGCTGCCGATTTCAGACATCAGCGAGCTGCAATCACCACGGGTAACGCCGTTGGGGTCGTTAGCGATCGCGATTGCTGCTTCTTTCATTTTTTGCACGCCGGCTGCAACCGAGCCACCTGGAACTCCCAGAGCTTGGTATGTTTCGCGCAGACCGTTCAAGCAGCGGTCGTCCAAAACGCTGGCGTCGCCTGCAAATGTTGCGTAGGTGACGTAGCGCAAGATGATTTCCATATCGCGCAAGCAAGCTGCCATGCGGCGGTTGGTGTACGCATTGCCACCAGGAGCGATCAGTTGAGGCTGTTCGGCGAACAAGGTGCGAGCTGCATTTGCCACGATCGTGGATGCGCTGCCGGTGATGCGGTTTACTGCGTCAATCCGCTTGTTGGCGTCGGAAACCATGCTGCTGAGAGCATCGAGTTGACCCTGAGCTAGAAATTCGCCCCGAGCGTCAGATTGGGAAACCACTTTTGTAAATGCGTCAAACATGAAAGAACTCTCCTACTTGAGTTAATTGAGTTTGGTTGCGGTATAAAACCGTTAAGTTAAATTTGTTCAGGCTACGAGTGCCTGTAAGGGTTGAAATAGGATGCCAGCTAATCTGCTGCTTCCATCGAGTTCTCCCTTTCCGCTACCTGCACTATTGTTACATCGTAACGGACGTTTAAGAAACCTTAGAATTTTTTACATCTTTTATGAGATGCGACAAACCTTGTCAATCAGTGTTTTGTTAACTTTGGCCTGTCGTTTCAACCCTCTGATAATCTTTATACAACGCTCGCCCGCCTTTGTTTATTACAAATTATTACAGAAACTTATCTCTCTAAGAATGTAAACATCTCCGGGGCAAGTGCGGGCAAATCTCCTTCTGAGGGTAGATGCGCGAGCGCACCCCTAAACGAAGAGTTTGCTTCTATCGCCCTGCAGTGGCGGTGGAACCTACCCAAACATTCCTGTAGGCAGATCGCCTTTGTGGGCTTTCTCTGGAAAAGCCTAATTGTTAAGAAGTATTAAGTAAATTAAAGTTTTGGTAAAAGAAGGCTGGGGGAATAGGGAAAAAACCAAACATTCTGCCCAATGTCAGGAGGGCTGCAGAATTGGGTGTGGGTAAAATCCAAAAGATTGTGAACCCGCTCGCCACAGCCTCAGTTTTTGCCGGAAATATCAGCATTTAGTGACCAAACTCAGCGCTTGGAAGTTGAAAGACCGGGCTCGGTCTTTCATAACGCGGGGATTCTCTTGTATCATGGGGAGTCCTTAGACTTGACCCAAGACCAAGCATCTACTCTGTGCCCTGCAGCGGTTGCAAAAAAACTTTCTTCATCTATCTGTTATCTGTTATATGTTCTGCTTCCCACAGAATAGTCCCACGCAAGCGTGTGGCAAGCTGAGCATTTTGGACGGTGAGAAAACCAACATAGGCGATCGAGACCTGTCAACGCAGCGCCATTTTTCTTTTAACAACGGGAATAGATGGGTTCGGATACGAGCGTTTGATTAAGTTTTTTTTAAGGTAGGTTTTGACCTGCGGCGCAGGCTGGCATCCCCGGACTAAAGTCACTCTTGCTTTCAGCTTCTTTTGTGTGTCATAGCCGAAAGAATTGCTAATTTTTAGTAGTAAGGTGGATAAGTGCTATCAGCGGTAGGTCTACAAACGGCGCGATCGAGCAGGCAGACGCAATGAAGTTAAAAGCTTTTTGCTTCCCCGGCATCGAACCGCCCAAAACCAATCCCAAGTTAAACAGTTTTTTATTCAGAACTCAAAACTTAAAACTCTCTTACTGTAATCAGCCAGATGGATCGGCTGTAGCTGTCCGGCCGCAACCACCTTTATGCCCCATGACCGATCGTAATTTATGTCTTCAAATTCTCCCTCTTCTTGGCACACCGTAGCAATTGACCAAACTCTCCAGCAGCTAAGCAGCAACAAAGACGCTGGCTTGAGCAGCAAACAGGTGTCAGAACGCTTGCAGCAATACGGCCCCAACGAACTAGAAGAAACAGGAGGCCGCAGTCCGTGGTCGATTTTTGTCGATCAGTTCACCAACATCATGTTGTTGATGCTGATGGGTGTGGCCGTGATTTCGGCTTTTTTGGACATCAGGTCGAATACTTTTCCCAAAGATGCGATCGCCATTTTTGCGATCGTCATACTCAACGGCATTCTCGGCTTTTTCCAAGAGCAAAGTGCTGAAAAAGCCCTCGCAGCCCTCAAAAACCTTGCTTCCCCCCTAGTCAGAGTCCTGCGGGACGGCAAAACTTCCGACATAGCAGCCAAGGAACTCGTACCCGGAGACGTGATGCTGTTAGAGGCTGGGGTAAAAATAGCAGCAGACGCACGCTTGATCGAATCTTCCAACTTGCAAGTCCGAGAATCTGCTTTGACGGGAGAAGCTCTAGCAGTTACCAAGCAAGCAGAGCTAGAACTTCCAGAAGATGCTTCCTTGGGCGATCGACTCAACCTGATTTTTCAGGGCACAGAAGTTGTTCAGGGACGAGCAAAGGCGATCGTCACCAACACCGCAATGCAAACTGAACTGGGCAAAATTGCCGCCATGCTTCAGTCAGTAGAAAACGAACCGACTCCCCTGCAACAGCGGATGGATCAGTTGGGAAAGGTTCTAGTCTCCGGTGCCCTAACCTTAGTCGCAATTGTCGTCATCGGCGGCATGATTACCTTCCAAAACGGCAGCCTCGGGTTCGATACCAGCAGGTGGGAAGATTTGTTAGAAGTTTCTCTGAGCATGGCTGTGGCTGTGGTTCCCGAAGGACTCGCAGCAGTCGTGACAGTTACTCTGGCACTCGGAACTAGGCGGATGGTGAAGCGAAACGCCCTGATTCGCAAACTGCCTGCTGTAGAAACTTTGGGCTCGGTAACAACCATTTGTTCTGACAAAACAGGTACTCTGACTCAAAATAAAATGGTAGTTCAGCTAGTCTCTACGGGCGACTGCACAGTCGGCGTTGGAGGCGACGGCTATGCCCCGATCGGAGATTTTACCGATCGCCATACCTCATCCCAAATTAATAATTTAGAGGAATATCCAGAACTCGAATCTTTATTAATTGCTTGTGCAGTTTGCAACGACGCAGTGCTGCAGCACGAAGAGCAAGAATGGAAGATTTTGGGCGATCCCACCGAGGGAGCTCTGCTGTGTGTAGCCGGAAAAGCAGGCATTTATAAGGAAAAACAGTCTCAATTGCTGCCGCGGACGGCGGAATTTCCTTTTTCTTCCGAACGCAAGCGGATGAGCGTAATTTGCGAAGTGCCGGGCCGATCTGGAAATTCGGGATTTCCCGCAGCACAAGGACAGCAGCCGAATTATTTGATGCTGACCAAAGGCTCTCCAGAGTTGACTTTGGAGCGCTGCAAAGGCATTATAGCCGGCGATCGAGTACAACCTTTAACCCAGGAAATGCGCGATCGCATCCTCGTGGAAAACAACAACATGGCAAGCGGCGGTTTGCGAGTGCTCGGGTTTGCGTACAAACTCTGGGAAAACATACCGCCCGAAGGTTCTGAGGAAACCAGCGAACAAGACATGATTTGGCTGGGACTCGTCAGTATGCTGGACGCCCCGCGCCCGGAAGTGCGGGAAGCAGTGCTGAAGTGCCGCGATGCTGGCATTCGGGTGGTGATGATTACAGGAGACCACCAGTTGACAGCAAAAGCCATCGCTTACGATTTAGGTATTGCAACAGAGGGCGATCGAGTTCTCACCGGTCAAGAATTAGAAAAGCTCAGCCAAGAAGAACTCAAACAGCAAGTCGAACAGGTTAGCGTTTACGCCCGCGTCTCCCCCGAACACAAATTGCGAATAGTCCAAGCTTTGCAAAGTTGGGGGAAATTTGTCGCAATGACCGGCGACGGAGTTAACGACGCCCCCGCCTTGAAACAAGCCGATATCGGCATCGCGATGGGGATTACCGGCACCGATGTCAGCAAAGAAGCTAGCGATATGGTGCTCCTCGACGACAACTTCGCAACTATTGTCGCCGCCGCTGAAGAAGGGCGAGTGGTTTATAGCAATATTCGCCGCTTTATTAAATACATTTTGGGCAGCAACATCGGCGAAGTTTTGACAATTGCGGCAGCACCTTTAATGGGTTTGGGAGGAGTGCCGCTGACGCCGCTGCAAATTTTGTGGATGAACTTAGTAACAGACGGCGTTCCCGCTTTGGCCTTGGCTGTGGAACCGGGGGAACCGAACGTGATGAAAAGGCCTCCTTTCAGTCCGCGAGAAAGTATTTTTGCGCGGGGTTTGGGTTCTTACATGATTCGGATCGGGATTATTTTTGCAATTTTGACGATCGCAATGATGTCCTGGGCTTACGGATATACCACCAACCCTAACCATGTTGGTGATCCCGAGGCTTGGAAAACAATGGTGTTTACAACTCTTTGTTTGGCACAAATGGGTCACGCGATCGCAATTCGGTCTAACACTCAGCTAACTATTGAGTTAAATCCCTTCACTAATGTTTTTGTGTGGGGGGCTGTAATTGTGACTACTTTTCTGCAATTGATGCTGATTTACGTTCCGCCGCTGAGAGCATTTTTCGGCACTCATTATTTAACGGCGTTTGAATTGATGGTTTGCTTCGGTTTCAGCGCCCTAATGTTTGTCTGGATTGAAATGGAAAAACTGTTCTTGCGCTTTTACAAATCTAGAAAATAGTGTTAACGGCTGACGAATACTGAGCGATGTTTCATTATTAGCTAGATCCCTCGCATTTGGCACTATTCTCTCTTCACATCCGCCAGGGGTTTCAACCCCTGGCTCACAGCGAAAGTAATCGCTATGAAGACTCAAGAGATTGTGTCACAATTAAACATTTATTAGTTCGTTATAATGTGATTGCGAGCGCAACGCTCGGCGAAAATCGCAATCGTAAAGGCGATGGGTGGCCAACCTGTAAGGTGTGCCCGGTCGTTCACCCTACGATGAGTGTATTACTAATTACCAATTACCAATTACTCATATTATGTATTTGAAAACGCTGCACCTACGGCAGTTTCGGAACTACTTCGATCAAAAGGTAGCCTTTGACGCTCCCAAAACCATTTTAGTAGGAAATAACGCTCAAGGAAAATCTAACTTGTTAGAAGCGGTAGAGTTACTTTCTACATTAAAAAGCCACAGGGTAGGGCGCGATCGCGATTTAATACTCGACTCAAAGCCGAGCGGGCAAATTGATGCTACACTCGAACGTCAAGCCGGACCGATCGACTTAGCTTTAACTCTTCGCTCTCAGGCGCGTCGGACACTGAAGCTCAACGGTGAACCGCTGCGCCGCCATTTAGACTTTTTGAGCGTCTTAAATGTAGTGCAATTTTCTTGTTTGGATTTGGACTTAGTGCGCGGCGGGCCCGAAGGAAGGCGCAATTGGATCGATCGCCTAGTTATCCAGTTAGAACCGATTTACGCTCACATTTTGCAGCAGTACAACCAAATTTTGCGCCAGCGAAACGCTCTGTTGAAACGTTCTAAAGAAATCAGGAAAGCGGAATTTTCCGAAAGTTTTGACAAGATGCAATTTCTTGCACCCGAAAGTCCCGAACCGGCAAATAAAGAAGACTTACCAATTCCCAACTCCCAATTCCCAATTCCCAGTTCAGAATTAGCATTGTGGGACGCGCAGTTGGCGACAGCGGGCGCTCGCGTCATCCGCAGGCGCGATCGAATTTTGGAGCGATTGATGCCTTTAGCTCGAAATTGGCACCGTTCAATTAGCGGTTCTGCAGAAGTTTTAGATGTGAAATACGATGCTAATATTGAAGTAAGTTCGGAATTAATCGCTAAAGAGAATCTCGAAGGAGTGCGGCAAGCATTTTTAGAGAAAATTCAAAAAAGGGCGATCGCAGAACAGTTTCAAGGAACAACTTTAGTCGGCCCCCACCGCGACGATATTACATTTACAATTAACAGTACCCCAGCTCGTCAATACGCATCCCAAGGCCAGCAGCGAACTCTGGTATTAGCATTAAAATTAGCCGAATTGCAGCTTATTGAAGAAGTCGTCGGCGAAGCACCTTTACTGTTGCTCGACGACGTACTTGCAGAACTCGATCTGAGCCGCCAAAATCAACTTTTAGAAACAATTCAAGAACGATTTCAAACTCTGATTACTACGACTCATTTAGGCGCTTTTGACACTCAGTGGCTGCGACAAACCCAAATTCTCTCCGTCGTTGCTGGACAAATCAATCGATTTTAGATTTTAGATTTTAGATTTTAGATTGACAAATTTTCTGTTTCATGGTAAAGATACAAAAAAATTGAAAAATTGGCATTATTAGCTCAATTCGAGATAGGATAAAGGTTAATTTTGATTACCGCTTTCGCTTCCATTTTTCTAAACCTTATGAAGCATTACATTTCCCGTCTGTTAGCTCTGGTATTAGTTGTTGTCATCGGCATAGCGGGCTGTACCAATGTTCCGGCCACTCTGAGTGGAGATTATGGCACAGACACATTAGCATTAGTGAACAGCTTGAGAACAGCGCTCACTTTACCAGAGGGCGCGCCGGAAAAAGCAGCCGCCCAAGCCGCTGCTCGCACAAGTATTAACGATTTTTTTGCTGCATACCGCCGCGATCCCTCTCTTACCAAGCTGGCATCTTTCACGACAATGCGCACGGCATTAAACTCTTTGGCAGGACATTACAGTTCCTATCCAAACCGTCCTGTTCCTGAAAAGTTGAAAAAGCGTCTTGAGGCAGAATTTCAGCAGGTAGAAGCTGCTCTCAACAGAGGATCTTAATCTCACAATTTAGGATAAAGGATAAATTCTAATAATTCATCTTTCATCCTTGATATTTGAGTGTTAACAATTTTTAGTAGAAATATCAACTGCTTTTAGCGCCCACTGTACCCAGGCGCTTTTTTCAGCAGCATTTAGTGAAAAAATACTGAAAAATTGAACTGGATATGAGATCGAATTCGGGCTTTTTACCCCCTTTATTTTTGAGTCTGCGAAGGCGCGTGCCTGCGCGCCAACACTTAGGCAGAGGAAAGTTTGTATAACATAGCAGCGGTTTAATCACCGAGTCTTATCTTGCCCGCCCTTATTGAATTTAAATAGCCGCCAGATAGAATTTGCATTGTGCGATCGACTTGTGCCATAACTAGGTCAACGGAAAAAAGTAGAAAATTTGTAGCTGCTTGTTGAGCGCGATCGCAAAAAGGCGATCGCCACCCTATTGAAACCAGAAAACCCCATTCCATTCTCCCATGAAAATTGCACCAACTCGCATCGCGAATTTTCAACACCAGCGACGCTTTTTAAGTGCGGTAACTGCTGTTTTAACCAGTAGCTTCATCAGCCAGCTTGTTTGGCCGTTTATCGAAACTCAACCAGCTTTTGCCGAAACATCAGCCTATTGCCAATTATCCAAAGAACAGGTAAATCAAAAAGAAGACTTGCGCCGCGCCGCCCTGTCAGGAAAACGGGAATCTCAGCAAGCATATTTCGCTGTTTTGAGCAAACACGCGCGGGAAATAGCAGAATGCCGCCAAAAAACTTGGCCCGAAACCCAAGCAGTTTGGCTGCGTTTGTATCCCTGCGATGTCAGACCCGGAGAAATCGATCGGGTATTAGACAAAGTTGTGAATAAAGGCTACAACCAAGTCTATATAGAAACATTTTATGACGGTCAAGTGCTGCTACCAGTCGCAGACAATCCTACGGCTTGGCCTTCTGTTTTGAGAAATCGCGGCTACGAGAAATACGACTTGTTAGAAAAGGCGATCGCCAAAGGCAAACAGCGAGGTTTAAAAGTTTACGCCTGGTTATTTACCATGAACTTTGGCTATACCTATTCTCAGCGTTCTGACAGACAGCAAACCCTCGCTATCAACGGTAAAAATCAGACAACTTTAACAGTAGTTCAAGACCCAGGAATTAACGATGACTTAGGAGAAGTTCCGGGCAATCAAGCCTTTATCGACCCCTACAGTCCGCAAGCGAGGCAAGACTATAGTTTGTTAGTGAATCAAATAGTCAAGCGCCAGCCCCAAGGAATGCTATTCGACTACATTCGCTATCTACGGGGCGTCGGGCCTGCTTCAGTTGCTACCAAAGTTCAAGACTTGTGGATTTACGGCCCAGCATCGCAGCAAGTTCTTTTGCAGCGGGCTAACAATCAGCAAGGGCGAGATTTAATTCAGCGATATTTGACTAAGGGATTTATCAATCCTAATGACGTTCAAGCAGTAGTCAAACAGTATCCAACTGAGAAAGAACCTCTTTGGCAGGGGCGAACTCCGCGACCGATACCGATAGCAAATCCAGCTTCTAGAAGGGAGAATGCCGTATCAAGATCTGCCTCAATAACTCCCGCCACTAACAATCCCAACGCTGCACGTCCAACACCAAAACCGACAGCGCCACTTCCCGATACCGGCATACTGCAAAAAGACCTCTGGACACTGAGCGTGGCTCACGCAGTCCAAGGGATTTTAGATTTTTTAGGAATAGCAATTCAACCGGCTCAAAGGATGGGAATTCCTGTAGGAGCGGTGTTTTTCCCCACCGCAAATCAAACGATAAATCAAGGGGGATTTGATTCGAGATTGCAGCCTTGGGACAAGTTTCCGGCTGCTGTGGAATTCCACGCCATGTCTTACGGAAATTGCGGGGATGTAAGCTGCATTGTGCCGCAGGTGCAGCGGACAGTGAGTTTAGCGCCTGCAGGAGCTAAAATTATTCCTGCCATTGCTGGAGATTGGGGAAAACCTCTAAAAAATCGGCCGTCTTTGGAGATTCAAATGCGAGCAATTCGCTCTGCGACGCCGCAAATTAATGCGGTGAGCCATTTTGCTTTTGGGTGGCAAGAACCGGAGGATGAAAGGGCGCGGCAAACTTGCCGGTTGTAGATAAATTTCTTGACGCACAGGGTATCATTACCTTGTTTTATGGTCGCGGAAAGAGTCTTAAAGCCTACATTTTTTGTCAAAAAACCGGGTTTTATCGGAATCGGCGGCGAAACACCATTGATTTGCCTAAAAAACCCGGTTTTTGCCTCAGTCTTGCTTTAGTGCGATCGACCTTTTGCAAAACAAAATAATTTACAAAACTTTAAAGCTGGCAGAACAATCAGGCATAATTAGATTGTTCAAAATAAATAGTAGACCTGATGAGTCCAAAAGTAAATAAAAAATGGGTAATTAAAACCGTTATACTTATCGGATTGAGCCTCACTCTTTCCCTGTTGTGGGAAAACAGAAAAACCGCCAATTCAAATCCGCTAATACCGATCGCACCCGTTGAAAATCAGCCTCCAAACCTGCTGAAACCCCGAAAACTAAAAACACCCCATTCTCCCCCCGCAACTCCCTCTCCCAAACCTCCCGAACAACCTTTAGTCTTTGCACCGCCCGCGCAATTTCGTAGCCAAATTGTTTATAAAGCCAGTATTAACAACTCAAAAGTTATCGCCCTGACATTTGACGATGGCCCAACGCCAGAAACTTTAAAAATATTAGAAGTTTTGCACAAACATCAAGTTGTGGGTACATTTTTCTGTTTGGGTGCAAATTTGCGGGAGTATCCAGAAATTGCGAAAAGAGTTGTGCAAGCGGGAAATGCGATCGGCAATCATACTTGGCATCACTATTCTCACAATGTTACCGAAAAAACAGCATCGGATGAAATAGATAATACTGGTGTTCATATTTATCGATCGACTGGGGCAAAAAGTTTCTTGTTTCGCCCTCCTGGCGGCCGCTTAAATAACGGTTTGGCAAATTACGCTAAAAAGAAAAATTATGTAGTCGTGATGTGGTCGATCGACCCTAAAGACTTTCTGCAACCTCCGGCCGCTGCGATCGCCCGTAGCGTGCTATCCCAAGCTTCAACGGGGGCGATCGTATTGTTGCACGACGGCGGCGGAAATCGCCAGCAAACAGTCGAGGCGCTATCTGCAATTATTCCCAAACTCAAACAGCAGGAATATCGTTTTGTAACCGTGCCGCAATTACTAGAAATGCAGGCTGCACAAAAACAGCAAACTGCTGACCAAAAACCTAAATAAATTGCGCGCAATACAAGTTATAAAATGTAAAAAATTACCTGTAAAATACCAAAATTTTAAAAAAATCAGTAGAATAGGAGTATGCTTATGTAAAAATAAAACCATGACACAAATACTCGCAGCAAAAGATATAGACATCCGTTACTTAATAGACAACTTCGGTCTTCAGCTAGCGGAAGACGAGCAATTTTTTCAAGAATGGCAAGATGATTTGCCCGAAATCACCGAGTTAGAAAAACAATTGCTAGACAGGCTCAAAGCCGGATTTATCAATTTACTTACATATCCACCATTACTGGAAAATGTAGTTAAGCTGTCAGTAGTAGGGCCGCTGTTGTTTATTGCCGGCTTTTACCTATCTCCTTTTCAGGTAAAAGCTGAAAAATCCATTCAAATTCAAGATGAAGACGATGGAGTTATCATCGAAGGCAGGCTTGATATATTACTCTTAAAAGACCAATTTTGGGTAATGGTAATCGAGTCTAAAAAACTTTCTTTTTCTATTGAAGAAGGATTGGGACAACTCCTAGCTTATATGTGGGCAGATCCTCATCCAGACAAACCGACTTTTGGGATGATTACTACTGGCGGTAACTTTGTGTTTGTCAAGTTAGTCAGAGGAGAAAATCCCCACTATGCCTTATCCAATCAATTCACAACTCGCAACCGCGGCAATGAATTGTACAGCGTTTTGCAGATATTCAAGCGCCTGAGTCAACTAGCTTAAGATAGTAAATTATGATTCAAAAACTTCAAGCAAGAGATATCAACCTCCGCTATCTAATCGATAACTTCGGTTTACAGCGAGTTCGCAACAGCGAATTTTTCCGAGAATGGCAAGAAAACTTATCCGAAGTAACAGACTCAGAAAAACAATTGCTCGATCGCGTCCAAGACATATACTTCAACTTGGTAGACACCCCGCCTGTATTGGAAAATGCAGTCAAGCTAACAATTATCAGCCCCATTTTGTTTATTGCCGGTCTGTATGAGTCTCCTTTTCAAGTCAAAGCCGAAAAGTCGATCGCCATTCAAGAGGAAGACGAAGGCAGAATCATCGAAGGCAGAATAGATATCCTAATTATGAAAGCAAACTTGTGGGTAACAGTAATAGAATCCAAACAACTTTCGTTTTCAACTGACGAAGCACTGGCACAACTCCTGACATATATGCTGGCAGATCCCGATCCAGAAACTCCTACTTTTGGAATGATTTCCACAGGTGCTAACTTCTCTTTTGTCAAGTTAGTCAGAGGCGAAATAGCGCAGTATGGCTTATCTCCAGAATTTGTAATCCGCAATCCCGGCAATGAATTGTACCGCGTTTTGCAGATTTTAAAACGCCTGAGTCAACTTCCAGACTAGCAATAAAAGCCATTTTGAGTTATCTTTCAAAGCAGACAATATCTAATATCTCCAATTTCAAACTGGTGCGAGCATGGTAAATTACTGGATAGTCGGCGCTGTGGCAATAGCTTCTGTCTGCTGGGCAGAAATAATACGAGACTTTTATCACGTCGTGTCGCATTATTGGGCACCCCTGCAAAAGCTGCACACTTGGCATCACCGCGTTTTCCGCCCGAATTTGACAGCCGTCAGCGAGACAATTTACAAGCAAGCACACTGGCGTCACGACGTGCCCGAAGCTGCGGCGATGATGGTTTTGGGCTTGTTGCTGTGGGTTGTAGCTTATTTTGGGCTGCCGCAATATCACTGGGGCGCAGCAGCAGGTTGTATTTATACTTTAGGCTTTTTGTTGAGCGCGATCGCCCGCGGGTGCGGCATCAAAGGCGCAGACGAATTAACCGACATCACCCACCAACCGGGAGATTTCCTTACTCCCCCTGGCAAGTGGTTAGTTAATAAACCTTATCACTGGCGGCACCACTTCGACAATCAAAATGCTTACTATTGCGGTACTTTCACCTTAATAGACAAACTTATGGGTACAGCACTTTCTCTCAAAGGCAAAACTGTAGCCGTCACCGGTGCATCGGGAACTTTAGGACGTTTGCTTCTCAAACACCTGCACAAAGCTGGTGCAAAAGTTATCGCCCTCTCCTCTGGAAATGAGGAAATTACTTTGAATATAGACGGCGAAAATTTACCTGTAAAAACCGTAACTTGGCAAGCTGGCCAAGAGGCAGACTTAGCCCTATTGTTAGAAAAAATCGATATTCTCGTCATCAATCACGGGATTAACGTACAGGGAGAAAGAACAGGAGAGGCGATCGCCAACTCATACGAAATTAACACTTTTTCCGCGTGGCGGCTGATGGAACTCTTTTTCTTAACAGTCCGCACTAACGAAAACATCGCTTGCAAAGAAGTCTGGATCAACACTTCAGAAGCAGAAGTAATTCCCGCTGTCAGTCCCCTGTACGAACTCAGCAAGCGCGCCCTGGGAGATTTAGTCACCCTGCGGCGGCTAGACGCACCCTGCATCGTTCGCAAACTGATTTTAGGGCCGTTTAAAAGCAACTTAAACCCGATCGGCATTATGTCTCCCGACTGGGTAGCGCAGCAAATTGTCAAACAAGCTAAAGCCGATGCGCGCAATATCATCGTGACAATTAATCCTTTGACTTTTATCGTTTTTCCAGTCAAAGAGTTTTTTGTTTCTCTCTACTTCCAAATTTTCAGCCGGAAAGCGATTTCAGAGATAAAGGAAGTTGCGGCCTCTGAAAAATCTAGCGTTGAAGCAAAGATTAATTGACAAACAAGAAACCCGGTTTTTTGGATAAACCGGGTTTCTAACTTGGGATGTAATACCAAATTCAGCTTTAATAGCCGTTTTATTCTTTAGATTCCTCTCTGCAGGAACCAAAGTTTGTGTAGGATCGGTTTCAACCGCCGAGTCTTATCTAATTACTAACCTCAGCCATTTCAATCACGCGGCCGTCATAATCCTTGACCAAAAAATTCAGCGGCTTTTCCCGGCGAATTTTATAACTAATGCCCCGGGTTTGTACCCTCATCAATAGCTGATCCAAACATTCGCGATCGAAACAAACGTGACGCTGGCGATTTTTTTCCCCTGCACCGGCCCCGCTAATGATGTGCAGTTGGGTATTTTTCATCAACTGATACCACAAACCATCCGGACTCCCCATCGTTTGAGAGCTCGTTGCCCTCCCGACATTAGGCGACAAATACAGCGGATCGATACCAGTTGTCCCCAAAGTTTGCTCGTAATTGTAGTAGTAGTGCAGAGGCACTTCTGCTACGGGCAGGTTTAGCATACCTTCATAAAACTCCCTCGCTTGCCCGAGATCCGATACCATCACCGTGTGTACCTTCGGAGCACTTGTGAGAAACATCCACATCGCCCCCGCATAGGCGGCCAGCAGCATCACCATAATCCCTTGAGTCGAAAACAAGCTGTCCAGGGGCAGGGACGGCAAGAAAGAGCTCAAGTACAAAGGCCGAAGTCCAAAAGCAATAAAACTAACTGCTAGAGTCATGAATTATAAGAAAGGGTAAACAACGAAATTTATCAAGATTGCAGTCGCGATCGCCCGCGAGACTTAAACTATTAGTTTAGCCATCTATGTTAGCAAAAACTAGCGGTTAGGCCCTACCCGATGAAAGTCTTTGTCTACGGCACTCTCAAACCGGGGGAGTGCAACTACCTCCGCTACTGCGAAGGAAAAGTTGTGGATGCTTGCCCGGCGATCGCCCGCGGTCAACTTTTTGCCCTGCCGATCGGCTATCCTGCGATGATGGCCGGAGATGGCACAGTCTGCGGTTTTCTCCTCTGTTTCGCAAACTCGGCTATTTTGGACGATTTAGACCGACTTGAAGATTATCATCCGCTGCGGGAACCGACACAAAACGAATATCAGCGGCAGGAAATCGAAATCTTCGATCCACACCTCAAACCTTTAGGCACGGCTTGGGCTTACTTCATGTTACCCGATCGCGTTCGTTCCCTAGCAGGCATCTGGCTGCCCCACGGCACGTGGGAAAATAGGTTTTTCGCCAAATACAACAGTCCGGACAGTTTTTTGGGGTGAGTGGCGAGGAAAGCTATCCAAGGCTTAAAGTACAGTCATACATAACAATAGTTCGGACAGTTTTTAAGCAGCTAGAGTACCATAAGACAAGACTGAAGGAAGGTTAGGGTGATTTAAA
>NZ_JAUBPO010000083.1:0-34652 GCF_036700785.1 Microcoleus sp. S28C3
GCCGCTTTTACCAACAAGGTATGCGGGCTGCAACCCTTATACAGTCTATCTCGTAGACCTCTTTGTCACCCCCCCAGAATCCTGTAAAAGGACGACTACTGAGCGATCGCGCTTACGAACCTTTTTGGACGGCGTGTGAAGAGTTGGGAATTGCTGTTAGTTTACACGAAGGGACTCACAGCCGATCGCCTACTGCTGGAGCCGATCGCTTTCAACATTGTATTTGCCCTCCACGCTTGCTCTCATCCGATGGAACAAATGATGGCGCTGCTTTCCCCGATCGAAGGCGGTGTCTTAGAGCGTCATCCTAAACTGAAAGTGGGATTGCTAGAGTCTGGCTGCGGCTGGCTTCCCTACTGGCTGTGGCGACTCGATCGCGAATATGAAGATTTGCAATGGGAAGTGGTCGATCGTGTCAAAATGAAGCCATCAGAATACTTTCGCCGCCAGTGCTTCATTGCGATCGAGCCTTCCGAGCCTTATTTAGCCCAACTGATAGACGCGATCGGTTCAGATAACTTAATCTTTGGCTCTGATTATCCTCACATGGATCATCAGCCCGATGTGGTTAAGGAAGTGGTAGCTCTAGAAGAGCAACTTTCTCAGGAAATTGTGCATAAAATTGTTTGGGATAACCCTGCTCGTTTTTATGGATTGAACTGAACCCAGGAATGATTGAAATGGACAACTACCAGATTCTCTCCAAGATTTACGAAAGCTCTAATTCATTGGTGTATCGGGCTGTTCATAAATCTCGCCATCATCCCGTTATCCTGAAAATTCTCAAGGAAGATTATCCCAGTCCCTCAGAATTAACTCGATACAAACAAGAATACGAAATTACCCGCTCCCTCCAAATTGATGGCGCAATCAAAGTCTATGAATTATTGCCATATAAAAATACCCTGGCGATGGTTTTGGAGGATTTTGGGGCACAATCCCTCGATATTTTGACACAATCTCAAACATTCTCGCTGGCAGAATTTCTCTCCATTGCCATCCTGATTGCACGCGGACTTGGCGAGATTCATGCTGCTAATATTATCCATAAAGATATCAACCCTTCTAATATTGTTTACAATCCCCAAACCGGACAAGTCAAAATTATTGACTTTGGCATTTCCACAAAATTCACCCGCGAAAATCCAACAATTAAAAATCCCCATCTTATAGAAGGGACTTTAGCTTATATGTCGCCGGAGCAAACGGGCAGAATGAATCGTGTCCTCGATCGCAGCACAGATTTTTACTCTCTAGGCGCAACTTTTTATCGGTTACTCACCCAGAAACTTCCGTTTGAAACAGACGATCCGTTGGAATTAGTTCACTGTCATATTGCCAAACAGCCGATTCCTCCCCATGAACTTAATCCAGAAGTTCCGATCGCTGTTTCCAATATTGTGATGAAGTTGCTGGCTAAAACTTCAGAGGATAGGTATCAGAATACCTTGGAATTGAAAGGAGATTTAAACGAATGTTTAACTCAGTTACAGCAAAACGGAGAGATTTTAGATTTCCCTCTTGTTCGTTACGAGATTTCCGATAGCTTCGCAATTCCGCAAAAACTTTACGGACGAGAAGCGGAAATAGAAACGTTACTTTCAACCTTTCAAAGAATTGCGGAAGGAACAAGTCACAGGTCAACTGAAATGGTGCTAGTAGGGGGTTATGCTGGTATTGGTAAATCAGTGCTGGTACAAGAACTCTACAAACCAATTACCCAACAACGCGGTTACTTTCTTTCTGGTAAATTCGATCAGTTTCAGCGCAATATTCCCTATTATGCGATCTCATGTGCATTTAAGTCTTTAGTTCAACAACTGCTGAGTGAAAACGATGCTCAATTAGCTCAGTGGCGAGAAAAACTCCTAGCTGCTTTTGGAGCTAACGGACAGGTCATCATTGATGTCATCCCCGAAATCGAACGAATTGTCGGTTCTCAGCCTCCCGTGCAGCTTCTAGAACCCACAGAAACCCGAAATCGATTCAATACAGTCTTCCTAAATTTCCTGCAAGTTTTTTGCCAGAAAGCGCACCCTTTAGTTATCTTCCTTGACGATTTGCAATGGGCTGATTCTGCAACGCTCAAGTTGCTGGAACTGATAATGAGCGATCGCGATTTGGGCTATCTAATGTGCATCGGTGCTTATCGCGATCGCGAAGTCGATCTCAATCACCCCTTAATAAAAATGCGCGATCGCTTAGCAGAACAAGGCGCGATAGTCAACACAATTATCCTCACTCCTCTGCAAGTTGAAGAAATCACTCAACTGATTTCGGATGCGCTTCACCAGGATCTAGAAAACGTTAAACCACTAGCAGAATTGGTCGATAATAAAACATCTGGAAATCCATTTTTTATTAATGAATTTCTCAAAACTCTTTATGAAGAAAACTTAGTAAATTTCGATCGCACCGGGAAATCTTGGCAGTGGGATATCGCTCAAATTGAAGCTTTGGGCATCACAGACAATGTAGTTGACTTAACGATCGAAAAACTGAGGAAACTGTCAAAAGCAACTCAACAAGCATTGTATTTAGCTGCTTGCATTGGCAATCGCTTCGATCTCACGACTCTCTGCAAAATTTGTCAAGAATCCGCTGAAAAAACTTGTCAGGATCTCTTACCAGCAATTCAGTTAGGTTTAATTCAGCCTACCTCATCTCTAGAAACTACATCTTCAGAAACACCGCTCGAATCTGCGTTAATCATCGAGGAATATAAGTTTCAACACGATCGCGTACAACAGGCGGCTTATGCGCTAATTGATGACGATCGCAAGCAGTCCGTACATCTTCAAATTGGCAGATTATTGCTGACCAAACTTGGTAAAGCAGAGTTAGGAGAAAAACTGTTTACCTTAGTCGATCATCTCAATAAAGGTCGAGGGTTACTGGAGAGAGAGTCCGAAAAAATCGAACTGGCACAATTAAATTTACGCGCTGGTAAAAAAGCCAACGAAGCAACTGCATATACGGCATCCAGAGACTATCTAATTCTTGCCAATGATGTATTTCCGGGAGAGATTTGGCAAGATCGTTACGCCATGGCGATCGACCTTTACAAAGAACTCGCAGAAGTTGAGTATCTCAATGGAAATTTTGAGCAATCTCAAGTTTTAATCGAACAGTCACTCCCGCAAGCAAAATCGGGAACTGATCGCTCGGAATTCTATTATTTGCTAATCGAACTATATACTATGCAGGGCAAATACTTGGAGGCGATTCAAGTCGGTCGAACAGCTTTAGCGCAATTGGATATCGACTTTCCAGATTGCGACTTTGACAAAGCTGTTGAAGCTGAATTAGCTAAGTTTAGCGAAATTTTAGGAAAACGAGAAGTTGCTTCGCTGATTGACAATCCAGAAATGGAAGACCCGATCCAGCAGATTGCCTTAGAGCTACTGATAAAAATGTTCCCTCCCACCTACTTAGGCGCTCCCGAAAGTTGCGGCGTCGTAATGACTAAATCAGCCAATCTGAGCGTTGAATACGGCCATACATCCAAATCTGCAATTAGCTACAGTATATTTGGTGCATTGCAGACAATGTTAGGAAACTATCAGTTAAGTTACGAACTCACCCTGCTAGGATATCACTTAAGTAAAAAGTTCGAGGATTTATACTCGATCAGCCAAACAGCTAATTTCCTTGCAGATTTTTCTTTGTCATGGGTTAAGCACATCAAGCAAACTGAAAGTCTTAACGCAGAATCAATTGAGGCTGGGTTACAGTCGGGTATGCTTCAATATGCTGGCTTTAGCATGACTCATACTTTATTAAATGGAATTTACCAAGGCAAAAATCTATCTTTACTTCCTCAAGAGGCATCTGACATTCTCCCTTTCTGTCAAAAGACCCAAAACCAATGGTCTGTTGATTGCACCTTGGGACAGAAAATAATCTTACAAAACCTGCTCGGACAAACGCAAGATAAGGTTTATTTTGGTGGCGATGAGATTCAGGAATCCGACTATCTAAACCCAGAGGAAGTTAGCCGAACCCCAAACGCAATCTGCTATTATTACATTTTCAAGGCTCAAGTTCTCTATTTATATGGCGAGTTGCAATTAGCATTAGCATCTATAGCCAAGGCGCAGGAACTATTAGCGTTTATTTCTGGCACTATTCAAGCTTCTACTTACAACTTTTACTATTCCCTGATTTTAGCTGCACTCCATCCATCTGTTTCTCCAGAAGAGCAACAAGAATACTGGACTAAAATCGAAGCTAATCAAGCGCAAGTGAAAAACTGGGCAAATAATTGCCCGGAAATTTTTCTGCATAAGTATCTTTTAGTAGCCGCAGAAATGACCCGCATATCGGGTAACTGGTATGAAGCGATCGACTTATACGATCGAGCAATTAAGTTGGCTAAAGAAAATGAGTTTATTCAGGATGAAGCACTCGCCAACGAACTAGCCGCCAAGTTTTGGTTTGCCCAAGAAAAACACGATTTTGCCCAAATTTATTTAAAAAAAGCATACCAACGTTATCAACTCTGGGGAGCAAAACGCAAAGTAGAAGATTTAGATGAAAAATATCTCGAGTGGCTTGGTTCAACTGCCACAGATACGCAAAATACCAATAATCCGATTACAACAACCGGTGGAAAATCAGGTAAAGAACTGGATTTTGCCGCAGTAATGAAAGCATCCCAAGCTGTCTCCGGTGAAATCGTTCTCGAACAATTGTTAAACCAGGTGATGAAAACTGCGATCGAAAATGCAGGCGCCCAAAAAGGTTTTCTGATTCTGGATAAAGGCGGGAATTGGGCGATTGAAGCCGAAGCAGCAGTAGAACGCGATCGCATTACCATTATGCAATCCATTCCCCTAGATTCCGTAGACCCTGCAACTGGAATTCCCCTGCTATCAACCGCCATAGTTAACTACGTCGCTCGCAGCCACGAAAATGTAGTATTAAATAACGCCACCGATGAAGGACAATTTACCCGCGATTCTTACATTACCGCTACTCAGCCCAAATCGATTCTCTGCACTCCCCTACTCAATCAAGGCAAACTAGGTGGTATTCTCTACTTAGAAAATAATTTGGCGATCGGCGCATTTACCTCGGAAAGAGTGGAAACTTTAAAAATCATCGCCGCTCAAGCTGCGATCTCAATTGAAAATGCAAGTCTCTACGAACAATTAGAAGATTACAACCGAACTTTAGAGCAAAAAGTAGAAGATCGCACCGCAGAATTAGCCCAAGCTAATACAGAAATATTGAGTTTGAACGATCGGCTAAAAGTAGAAAACCTTCGCATGAGTGCCGAACTAGACGTAACCCGCCGCCTGCAACAAATGATTTTGCCTCAACAGCAGGAATTAGAGTCAATTGAAGGGCTAGAAATTGCTGCATTCATGGAACCGGCTGATGAAGTTGGCGGCGACTACTACGACGTACTAAATCACGGCGGTAAAGCCACAATTGGCATCGGCGACGTGACAGGACACGGTTTAGAAAGCGGCGTGTTAATGATTATGGCGCAAACAGCAATTCGCACTTTATTGGTTCACAATGAAACCGACCCAGTTAAATTATTGCAGACAGTCAACCAAACGCTTTTTGACAACGTAGAGCGCATGAATTGCGGTAAAAGTATGAGCCTTTCTTTGCTGGAATATCGGGGGGACAACATCCTGCGTTTGAGCGGACAGCACGAAGAGGTTATTGTCGTGCGTTCTAGCGGCGAAGTAGAGCAGATTGATACCATGGAGTTAGGCTTTCCGATCGCCTTGGAACCAGATATTGCCGATTTCATTGCTACTACTGAAATACAGTTAAATTCGGGGGATGTTGTCGTACTCTACAGCGATGGAATTACCGAAGCTTTTGATATGAATAAAGATGAATACGGTATCGAGCCATTGATTGAACTTGTTGTCCTTAACAGGGAACAGTCAGCAGCAGAAATCAAGCAAGCTATTATTGACGACCTGCGGCGATACATCGGCGAGCAAAAAGTATTTGATGACATTACTTTGGTAGTAATCAAACAGAAGTAAGTATGAGAGAATGTAGTTGCGGCGGGAGCATCTCACTTTTGCAGCCAAGCTAGAAATTGGAGTTAGGAGTCAGGAGTCAGGAGCCAGGAGAAAAGAGGAAGAAGGAAGGAGGCAGAAGAAGTGGTTTTACAAATATGAGATGCTCCCGTTGTGGCGGTGTCAAATATCTTTCGAGACTTAGGGGAAAAATATATAATTAATTTTGCTTGACTACTGATACCTGATTTTTTGGGGACATGAATTGAAAATTTGAGATTTATCATTCCTGGACGTATGCAGGGGCAAAAACCCGGTTTCTGCGTCAATCTCTCAGGCTAGAAATCCACTATTTTTCAGATTAACCGGGTTTTTTGCGTAATACCAATTTAATGTGAAGTTGCACATATCTCGATCCCCCTAAATCCCCCTTAAGAAGGGGGACTTTGAGCGGAATCTTGTCCCCCCCTTATTAAGGGGGGCTAGGGGGATCTGATTCTATGCAGCCTCATAAAAAATTGGTATAAGTCATATTTATGTCAATCTTATGTAGCAGAAATAACTCCTTCGCCCAATCGGTTACACCTAATTTAGCTACCCGAAACTGAGGGCGATCGCTTCCCCGGTGCCAAAATCAGTAAACTGGCGTACATCCGGTTCATGGAATGCTAAAACAATATCTTCTTTAGGCACTCCCAGTTCTACGAGTTGGTTCGCAATTCCGACTTCAGTACCGTCATGCTGAATCCAAATTTTTCCACCCTTGATATCAAGATGCAGAATACAGCCAAAATCGCGTCTATTTCCACGCCAACCAACATACAGAAGTTGATAATGATCTTGCTCAGTATCAAAAAGGGTTTGCACTTCGTATTCTTGCGCGTTGCGTTGTATCGAAATGCGCTCTCGCCGTTCTGAAAGAAGATGGCGAATGTATTGCCGATATTGCTCTACAGCCATTGAACAATAACCTCCTGTTGCACATCATAAATCATCAATCGTAGTTGATATCGCCCAAGCGCAGCCACAATAAACCGTCGTTGAAAGAAACTTTCATAAATTGGCAATCGCACCGCTAGATAGAGGCGGCGATCGGGTTCAATCATTTCAAGCGCATCGCGATAATTGAGAAATTGTCCCAATGCAGTATGAAAATCTGAAACATTGGATGGGCTAATGAAACTTTTAACTTCTACAGCTATTTTCTGATGATCTCGCTGGGCGGCTAAAAGTTGTTCCGCCGCTAAATCAATTTCAAAATCTACATCATCAACATTAATTTCATAGGGATCGGCCGTAATCTGCCAACCTTGCTTTTCTAAACCAGTCTTAACAACACCATGAAACCGATCTTTTACCATACAAGTTTTCTAGTTGCAGATAACTACTCTTCTTGTAAGTATTTTTGCTTTACCAGCCCTCGAACTTACCAATGAATATTATAACCTACATTTGGCGATCGCCAATAGTTTATAAACCGGATAGCGGCACAAACTCGTAACCGTAACTCGTGCGATTTCCCGGTTTAACAGTTACTAACTGAACTGCGCGATTGCGATCGCCCGAAGGTAAAAACCGAATCGGACCCGATGCTCCATTTGCCGAAAAATCTGAGGCCGATAACGCTTGTTGAATGCCTGTACGAGTCGGATTGCGCCCTAAACCGGCAATTAACGCGATCGCCGCATCGTAGGCTAAAGCTGTGCGCCAACTTACTTCAGCATTCCAAAGTTGTTTGGATGTTTGGGGAAAGTTTGACTGCGGATCTGCAAGAATGTGCCAAGGAACAGCTAGCACCATATCTGTTGCTCCTGCGCCACCGATTTGCAGTGTTTTAGCAGTATAAGCACCGTCTCCCGCTAGTAATGGCAGCCGTTTCGCGTTTACTTGCACTACTTGCAAAGCTTGGTCGATTGTGGCTGAATTGGATGCTAACAGAATCACTTCTGCTCCTTGGGCGATCGCATTTTTAACGCTATCGGCTGCATTAAAATTGCCCTTAGCAAAATCAAATTCGGATACGATTTGTCCTCCATCTCCGTAAAGAGCCGTGGTGAATTCATCTCTTAAAGATTTGCTGTAACTGCTGGCAGAATTGAAAACTACAGCAGCTTTTTGCTTTTGCAATTTTCCCACCATATAGCGCGAAAGAGCATTAGCCGCAAACCGATCGCTCGGCACTGTCCGAAATATATTTTTGGCAGATCCTGAGAGCTGCACAGAGGTACTTGTGGGAGAAATTGCTACTAATTGTTTTTGCTGGTAAATCTTGCTGGCTGCTAGCGTCGTATCTGAACCAAAATGTCCGATTACTCCTAAAACTTCCGAGTTATTTGCTAAAGCGCTGGCAATTTGTGCCGCCATTTCTGGGTTGTTGTCATCGTTAGCAATTAACACTTTTAATGGAGTACCGCTAATGCCGCCGCTTTGGTTGATTTCATTTTGAGCTTGAGCTACCCCCCGCATAATTTCTAGAGCAGCATTGATATCGCCGCCAATGGGAACTGCGGCGGCAATTGTGTAGGATTTTCGATCGCCGATGCGGGCGTTGTTGAGGTAAATTAGTGCTTCGGGATCGTTGCGATTGGTTTTCAGCGAAGCTTGTAAGTCGGAAATAGCTGCGTTATAGTTGCCAGATGCGATCGCCTGTACTGCTGCTTGTTTGGTTGTTGTTGCTTGATCTGGAATTAACAGTTTTTGGCCAGCACTCAGACGCTGCTGAATTGCCTGCTCTGATTGCGGGGAATTCCCCGTCGGAGACTGGGGAAATGTCTGATTTTGGGGTGATAAACCTCCGAGATTGATGCCGCCTCGGCTTGTCAGCCACCAAATACCTGCACCGGCTAGCCCGATCGTAATTAAGAGCGATAATACCAGAACAGCGGTTTCGTTTTTTTGGGACATAGCTGTACAATTTTAAATTTTAGAAATAACGAAGTTAGAAGCAATCAGGAAGGCACTCTCAGATGTTTTTACACCGATATACGGATTAATTATCGAGCGTTCCTTCTGATGTTGAAGTCAGAAGTCAGAAAAGCTACTCTACTTATATTTTGACATTTTTATTAAGTTATTTTAGACTAACGAGCGAGATCGCAATTTTAGATTTTCTTGAATTTCCATATCATAAAGATGGAAAAACAGTTTATTCTTAATGATATCTTTAGGTTTTGCTCGATGTTCAACAGCAAAGGAGCCTGTAACAGCAAGGACTTCGGTAAAATAATTAAAGTTTGTTGAAATTTATAAAAATAGCTGCAATACTTTGTAATGTAAAAAGGAAAGTTAAAAATTTTCTAAAGACAAACTAATTGGATTGCGATGTCGCTAAGGTAGTATACATGACGGTTTGTCAGAGAAAAAGAGTGTTAAGCTCGGCTAAGCTCAGCCACAGCAAAACCTCAATATTTAATTAAGTTCGATCGACAACAAAGGCTAAGGTAAATTTCATGGCAAACTCAGTTGTAAATCAGCCAAACGCAGCAGCAGGAGTGCAGTGGCAGCCAAAAGATATTATCCGCGGCTTAGTGTGGAAAATTGCGATCGCAACCTGGCTGTTAATGGCTGTAGGCAGCGCCACGCGAGTCATGAATGCGGGGCTCGCTTGCCCCGACTGGCCGCTGTGCTACGGTCAATTAATACCCGCAGCGCAAATGAATTTGCAGGTGTTTCTGGAATGGTTTCACCGTTTGGACGCAGCAGCGATCGGCTTAAGCGCGATCGCACTTTTAGGACTATCTTTGTTTTACCGCAGCCGCCTGCCAAAATGGCTGCCTTGGGCGAGCGCTGGGGCAGTATTTTTAATCGTTTTTCAAGGCGTATTGGGCGGCTTGACAGTAACACAACTGCTGAGATTTGACATCGTTACTGCTCACTTGGGAACAGCTTTACTGTTTTTTGGCGCGCTGCTAGTCATCGGTTTCATGCTGACTCCCTACGAAGCTACAGGCAATACGGGCAAATTAGCTTGGGTAAGTTCGATCGCAGCATTGTTAGTTTACCTGCAAAGTTTGCTAGGAGCATTAGTAGGCTCTAGATGGGCACTGCACCAATGTTTGAGCTCCTCAGAATTGTGCTCGGTAATGAACAGCCACATCGCCGGTATCGTACCAGCTACAGCAGCGACTTTAGCAGTATCAGTCATGGCTTGGCGACAGCCTGCACTGAGTCCCAACTTGCGAAAACTGGCTAACTGGGCGAGTGTTTGCCTAATTGCTCAATTAGTTCTGGGATTAGCAACTTTCCGGCTGCACCTTCAGGTAGAACCGCTGACAGTCGCCCACCAAGCAGTTGGTGCTGCTTTGCTGGGAACCCTGATAGCTTTTAGTGTTTTAGCTTGGCGCGATCGAGTTTTATCAGCTTGACAGATAAGACTAAAGTAAGAGGCGGCGGGTTTATTAATCCTTGTAGCTACACCAAATATTTCTCGTAAAACCCGCCACTCCAACCTAATGACGAATTCGCAAATAATTACTAACAGCTTACAACCGATGCAAGAAATTCTTACCAACGACAGCCCCCGCCTTCACGAAAACTTTTCGCAAGTGGTGAAAAGTTACTATCAACTAACAAAACCCAGAATTATTTTACTGCTGCTAATCACTACCTCAGCAGGAATGTGGATGGCGGCAAAAGGAGAAGTAGACCCGCTATTGCTGGTATCAACTATTACTGGAGGTGCTTTAGCTTCTGCGTCGGCGAATACGATTAATTGTGTCTACGACAGCGACATCGATTATATTATGGAACGCACCCGGTGGCGGCCGATTCCTTCCGGGCGCGTCAAGAAGCGCGATGCTTTGATATTTGCGATCGCCCTAGCTACAATATCCTTTACATTGCTGACAGTTGTTGCCAACTTATTAGCCGCATTGCTAGCGATGTCAGGCATCGTTTTCTACGTCCTAATTTATACCCACTGGCTGAAGCGTCACAGCGTGCAAAACATCGTCATCGGCGGTGCAGCAGGTGCGATTCCCCCGCTAGTTGGGTGGGCTGCGGTGACGGGAGATTTGAGTTGGGGTGCGTGGCTGCTGTTTGGGATTATATTCCTGTGGACACCGCCGCATTTTTGGGCATTAGCAATGATGATTCGCGATGAATACAAGGAAGTAGGCGTCCCGATGTTGCCGGTAATTGAGGGGGACGAAGAGACAGCCCGCCAAATTTGGATTTACACGCTATTGATGATTCCGGCAACTTTGCTGCTGGTTTATCCCCTGCATTTAGCGGGCGCGGTGTATGCGGGGACAGCTATTTTCCTCGGTGCTATTTTTGCCCAAAAAGCTTGGTTGCTGTTGCAGACTCCAGAGGATAAGATTGTTGCGCGATCGCTCTTCAAATACTCTATTCTGTACCTGATGCTATTGTGCGCCGGAATAGTGGTTGACAGTTTGCCTGTGACTCATAATTTGACTACTGCTGTTGTCCAAAACGTGCACACTTTAATTAGTGCAGTTGTGATGTAGTCTTCTGTTAAATTGCAATTCTCAAAATGAAGCCCGCACCTTGCGGGTTTTGTTTATGATAAAATGGCAATAGTCATTATCCCATCTGCGTTAATCTGCGTTAATCTGCCTGAATCTGCGGTTAAAAAAAGAGTGAATGAAGATCAAAAAAATCCTTTGATGGCTGTTACTCAATCATAGCTTCCAGACGCTTGGCTTCTGCTGCTTGATGAATCAAATCAGTTTCAATTTCTGCGGTGTTGGCATGATAGTAGGTGAGTGCGGCGTAGACTTCGGCGAGAGTGAGATGAGAAATGCGATCGCAAATCTCTTCAGCATTCAATCCTCGCTTGTACCAGGTTACAATCCGGCGAACGGTAACGCCTTTACCGAGGATGTGGGGACATCCGCCATGCAGTCCGGGAGTGCGTGTAATGAGCGTACCAATGTCAATAGATACTGCTGCGGTCATAAACTATGGAAGTTGGAAGGGACTGATCTCTATTACAGCATAGCGATCGCAGAATTATATCGCGGTGTGAGTTTGGGGCGATAAATGAAGTAAGCTATAGACAAAGATTTTAAACAATTTTAACCCATGCCAGCATCCGTTGCTTATCTGTTTGACAGAATTACAGTGAATCCAAGACAATGTGGCGATCGTCCTTGCATCCGGGGAATGCGGATTCGAGTCATCGATATCCTAGATTTGCTGGCTGCAGGCGATCGAATTTTTGAGTTTCTCCAAGAATTGCCAGACTTGGAAGTTGACGATCTCAAAGCTGCGCTTCTGTCTGGTATGATATTGTAGATATATAGAAAAAATCAGTTTTCACAGGATCGCTACCAACATGGAATTATCTGTACTAGCTTTAGAAGCAGCAAGTATTGCACTTTGGGCAATTGATAAAGTTTCCGGTGGAGTTTTGGAGAAAGCGGGAGCAGATGTCTTAGATTTCTTAAAAATAAGATTTCAAGGCAAACTTCAAATCAAGGGATCTGAACCCAAGCTTTTGGAAGCCGCGATCTTAAGTGAAGCAGAGTGGGACAAAAAGTTTCAAGAAGATCTAGAAAGGCTGATAAAGAAGTATCAGCAGATACAAAGTACCTCCAATGTTTCTCAGAGTACCGACTCAGGTGTAAACGTTAATGTTGGTAGCAATCCAGGTACAGTTATTGGGCAACAAATAGGACAGCAATTTTTTCGTTAACCAACTTTTCTTTGACCTTCAAAATTCAGATTTAGAACCAAACAAAAACTTCCTTAAAAGGTTTCTTAACTACATCAAAGTAGTGATGTTTTTGATGTGCGCTCTATTTTTCTGGTTTTTGTCTGGTTGGTTAGCTGACTATTCTTTTCCCTTTGGTCAAGCTCTAGATTTAATGCTTGCTTGTTTTAAAGGTACTATTTCAGCAAAAATTAATAGCCTACAGCAGCAATTGCAAAGAACAGATGTAGTTACCCAACCAAATAATAAGAAGCAAGTTCAAAAACTGAATAACTTAGAGTCTCAAGCATGGTTATATGAAGGGATTTTAGAACGTCTTGGTACCGATCCTTCTGCAAATCATGAAAGGATTGCAAGAACACTTGAGGCGTTAGAGTATAAAAGAAGCGAAATTCTACAAGAACTAGAGCCTCGAAGACCTCGAAGTTATCGTGTTTTAGCCGAAATACAAGATTCGGCTCGTGTTCTTTTGGCTAGTCAGGCGGAGAAAGATTATGAACAGCTACAGAAAATTTTAACTAATTTGATTCTTTTCACGAGAAGTAGGCAACCGTCGCAAATTATTATTTCGGAAGCAATTACTAAATTAGCTTCAGAAATAGTACAAAATACTAATAAAATTAGTCCTTATCGTCTTCGTCTTGCTTATAAAATAGATGAATTAATGAAGGTTTTATCAGCAAAAATACTTTTAGTTTCTGATAGCTCTTCTACTGATAGTAACTATCAATCACTGGTTGACGAGTTACGTAATCGTGTCAGTCTTTTATCCAAAGAGTTTAACAATTTACTTATAGCCAAACAAGAAGACACAAATGATTTAAACAGACGCCTAAGAGAAATTTCCAACCTGACAAATATTATTTCTGAACTTCAGAGAGATATATCAAATCGTAATGCAGATATAGTAGCCTTGCAAAGCCACATCCAAAACTTAACAGAATTAGTTCAAGAGAAGCAGGCTCAATTAGACTCTCAAACATCGGATTTCCGTTGGAAATACCAGAATCTATACGAGCACTATAAACAACAACAGGATGAGATTGTAAAGTTGAAACAAAATATAAATAATTCATCTCAAGTTAATCGATCGCAATCTTCTACTTATAGGAGCCAAACATCGCAACAGCCTGTTCAAAAAACAAAATCAAGTATCACAATAGAAGAATATCAGAAAATAGTTAATAAAAGTGATTATGTGTATGTTAAAGCACACCAACGAAGCAATGGGTCGTATGTCAAAGCACACTACAGAAGAAAGCGGCATTGAACCAGACTGTTGTTTTTAAATTAACAACGGGCCAACTGAACTTCCGTACAACCTTCAAATTCCAACCCAAAGGTGAATGTCATGCAAGCTAAACTTCAAGAACAACTTTCTCCTGCTGATGCCGAAGTTATTTTGGGACGTTTGCCAGAACGAATTAAAGCGGCTCTAATTGCGCGTGCTGCGGAAATTGAATATCCGATCGCAGCGACGATCGCCACTTCGATCGCCAGTTTTCTCGACACAGAAGCGTTAGGTTTTGTAGATTGCAAACCAGGACGCGGGCAGTAAAACCGAGAAGAGGTGTCAAAGTTTACGGTATACTTCGTTAACGCACCCTACAAGAGAAGCGATCTATCTCTCTACCTCACGTTAAGCTAGAAACAGACAACAGAGAGCCAACCTACGCAAAAGGTTAATATCAATGGTTGCGATCGCCCAAAAAACCCTTTCCTTCGAGGAATTTCTCAACTGGGATGACGACTCAGGTAGGTCATTCGAGCTAGTCAATGGAGTTGCCATGCCCCTGAGTGAACCCACAGCCAAACATGAGGATGTCGTCGATGGTTTATGTCGTCTCTTGGTAGATCATTGCCAATCCTTGAACCTTCCCTACGTTCCTCGACAAAGTAAACAAGTCAGATTGAACGCTGCCCCGGGCGAAAGTGAATCGAGTCGTAAAGCCGACATTGTGGTGTTTGCCAAGGAAGAATGGGTTAGAATGCGTCAAAGTTCTGCCTCTGCTGCTGCCTATATTCCACCTCCGTTGGCGATCGAAGTTGTCAGTACGAATTGGCGGGATGATTACCGCATCAAATTGAATGAGTATGAAACTTTAGGAATCCTCGAGTATTGGATCGTTGATTATGCAGGGTTGGGAGGCGTTCAGTATATCGGTTCTCCAAAACAGTCTACGGTGACCATCAACCGCTTAATCGATGGTGAATATCAGGCACAGGGATATCAAGGAGAAGCCATTATTGTTTCTCCAACGTTTCCTCAGTTGGTATTAACCATCGCTGAAATCGTTGCGATGACACAAGTTTAGTCTTGGCAAATTATTAGAATTGCAATCGTTAGTTTACGAACTGTACGAGCAATTGCGATAAAATTATTTCATCTATTACAAGAGCAATCCACTATCCCCTTAGTTAAAGTCAGAGATAACGGAGGTTTTGCCAATTGATGGGCGATCGCTCTCTTAGTTTTTAAAGGCTTGTGGCGATCGAATCCGTCTACAATAAGAAGTAGTTAGAGTCTAAAAAAATTTATGCCAGTTGTAGCAGTTAAAACTTACATAGAGTATCGGAATGATGCCTATTGGGTTGAAGGAACTCGGATTTCTCTTGACTCGATCGCCTATGTTTTCCAACAAGGATTATCGCCCGAAACTATTGTTCAGTCTTTCCCACTACTGACACTGGAACAGGTTTATGGCGCGATCGCTTTTTATCTAGCCAACCGCGCTGAAATCGACGCTTACTTAGCCGCCGAAGAAGCTGCATTTGATGCCATGCCTCAACCTCTACAAACCAGCGATCCAGCTTTGTACAACAAACTGATGGCAGCTAAGGCTGCAAGATAGCAGGTGCGATCTTGAATATTCGCTACCAAGCTGATGCTGACTTAAATCAGGCAATCGTCACAGGATTACTGCGACGAGAATCTACAATCGACTTTCAAACTGCCTTTGCTGCTGGGTTAGAAGGTGTTAAAGATTCCGACGTGCTGGCAATTGCAGCACAGCAAAGACGTGTTCTCGTCAGCCACGATCGCAAAACAATGCCCTCCGAATTTGCTGAGTTAATCACTACAAATCAGAGTGCTGGAGTCATTATTGTTTCCCGAAAAATACCGATGGAAGTTGTCATCGAAGAACTGCTGGTGATTTGGGCTGCATCTAGTGCAGAGGAATGGGTCGATCGTATTGCTAAGCTACCCCTCTGATGCAAAGTAAAACAGATTTTTTACACTATAGCAACCGCAAAAGCGGTTGCTATAAAATTAATTCGACTGAATCTGCGAATTCAAAACCTTAGAAATTCGATCGCGCGTTTCCTCCAAATGAGCCCGCGTATAAGCATCAGCATTCCGATCCAAATTCCGAATACTCTTGCTCAAACCCTCTCGCAACTGCCGCAACTCGTACCAAGCCAAACTCCGCGCATCCTCTGGAACACTCGTTTTTCGCAGCACCATTCCCATCAAAATAGCCAAATGTTCCCGCTGCAAAGAACGCCGAAAAGTTGAAATTTGCATCTTCTTTTTCGCCTGCAAAACCTCTTTCCAGATATCCTTTTGCACAGTATCCAACACTTCCGGCAACCTCAAAGCAGTTTCCGGCGCTGATTTTAACTCCGCATCCCGCAGTCTCGCCAAGCGCGTCGGAGATAGCAAAACCCGCAATACAAACCGCTGTAAAAAAGTAATTCGATCGCCGATCGGGTAATCTAGAGGAAACACCAAAGCCGGACTTCCCCAGTGCTCCCAGCGCGACGGCGCCAATTTGTTTAGCAATTCCGGCGCAAAACTAAACGCATCCGGGGCAAAAACGTACTTCTCTAATGTTGCTAAAGCTTCTCGCTGCTGAGAAAGTTCGATCGGCACAAACGGCAGCTTCGCATTAGTATCTCCAGGGCGAATCCGATTAAACGACTGTCCCCCCACATACAAAGTCGCATTCATCACCTGCTGAAGATAATACCCGAACACCGAATCAAACATCACCCGCAGTTCGTTATAACCGTCTTCCCCAACTGGAATTCGCTTTTCTAAACGCTGCCACATCGCCCTCGCATTATCCAATTGCCATTGCGAATACCTCAGCATATTGGCACTGAGATCGAAGGTATTTGCAGCGGGATCGAGAATGTCAACAGAATCCTCATCCGGCGCGTAAGCTAATTGCTGTTCCGCAGCGCGGCTGGCAACTTGTTGCAGCGCTGGTAAATCGCTGTTCGGGTTTACGCCGCCAATCACCTTGTAACCGTACTCGATCGCCCAATCGTCGTAAGGCCCTACAATTGTTGGATAATAGTCGCCCT
The DNA here is from genome assembly GCF_036700785.1 of Microcoleus sp. S28C3. Lineage (NCBI taxonomy): Bacteria > Bacillati > Cyanobacteriota > Cyanophyceae > Oscillatoriales > Microcoleaceae > Microcoleus > Microcoleus sp. S28C3. Next base: position 16,978 of record NZ_JAUBPO010000083.1, read on the forward strand.
GCACAGTTCCCTGCGGTGCCAAATTAATCGGCACATAATCCATCACCGACGCAATCATACCTTGCGTGCGAGTTACCTGAGTATTGTTCAAATCTTCAGGTTGCAGCATCGTACTCCCGTGAAAATTGTGCCTCAAACCGAGAGTGTGACCGACTTCGTGGGCAGTCAAAAATCGGATATATTCATTAACATAATTGTCAATCGTCCCACTGCTAGGCGCTGCATTTTCCAACAGATCCATCGACATTGCCCCGATCGCAAACTGGCGGCTCGATTCCAACCCAAAACACATATCCGAACTCGACATCAACCGCGACACAGGCGATCGTTTTTGCTCTTGGTATCTTTCTACCAAAGTCGGCAAATCATCAGCAATTCCACCTTGAGCATTTTCCCCGCTGCTTTTTCCTAAATCCCCATTTTCTAGCACCTGCAAATAGCGAGAATATATCCCGAACTGACAGGGATTGGTATTAGAACCGTTTCGCCCTTGAAAACTCTTAGATACCGATCGATTTTGTTCGACCAAAGACCGATAGCCCTGTTTGATTTGCCGGACAATATTAGCATCCAAAAGAATGTCAGCATCCAAAATTTCCCCCGTCAGCGGGTTAGTGCGAGACGGCCCGATGCCAGCAAACTCAGGCTCAAAAGAACTCGACCAGCGAATAGTATTGTAGCGAACGTCAGCCGGGTCCCATTTAGCATTGTCCGGCATTTGTTTGACCTGAATTGCCTCAGTAAAACCTGCTTTTTCAAAAGCTTTGTTCCACTCCAAAACGCCCTCGCGGATTGCGTTTCGGTATTCCACAGGCACATTATTTTCAATCCAAAAGACGATCGGCTGTACCGGAGGCGACATCGGCGCCGTCGGGATTTGCTTTTGCAAATGCCAGCGATTGATATAGCGCACAAAAGGCTCCCGGCTGCTCTTGTCAGAAAAGTCCTTATATGCTGTAAGAAAATAGCCCACTCGCTCGTCCGCAAGTCTGGGGCGGTAGCCGTTATTTAGCGGCACTTCCGAGAAACTGTAGTGAATGCGGAGGTTAAAAGCCCGACTGTCAGGAACCGAAGGTAAATAGTTAACCGCACTGTCATTATCGCTAGAAAAACCGTAAATAGAAGCAATTTCTACATTCAGCGGAAACGCTTTAACATCTTTAAAATAAGACTTGTCTTCATCGATCGAGTAAGCAGCGCCCAAAATCATCGGCAAAATCGCTTTTACCCCTGGTAAATCGCGCTTTTCGCTCATCAGCAAATCGCCTAAATCGATCAGCAGAGTTTGTTTTTGCGGATGAATGCTTTTGAGCGGCAAAGAATAGAGAATCGACTCGCTAAATGCCCTTTCCACCGAACCAGCTTGCGGGTCGCCCGGACTGGTGCGAAAATTGATATTTGGTATGACAAACTGCACGTTATTTTGGACTCGGCGCAGTTGAAACAAGAAATCGCCGATCGGCAATCCGCTAAAAATGCCGCCTTCCCCCAAACCCGAAGCCAATGTCACGAAACACAGGAACTTTTTGTCTAGTTGTTGCTGTGTAATTTCTAGATAAACTTTATTAGTTGCTTGATTGCGGTAAAGGGTAAATAGTCCCTCTAACTTTTGTGCGTCTTTGACAACCTGTTCAAAGGGTTCCAGAGTTTGCTGTTCGCTACTTTGTTCCTGGCTGGGCGGCGGAGAGGATAAAGCTAAAGGTAAAAAGAAACCTTTATACAAACTCCAACAGAAAAATGCTAAAGATAATATAAAAAATATCAAAGGCAGATTTTTTCTGGCACTTTTTATCTGTGTATTTTTGCTAGCTTCAGGAAATATCAATCTTTTCATTTTCAGTAGCCGCAGGAAAGAATAGTTTTGAGATAGTCGCGCCGCACTCGCAACTTTGGGATCGTTTAACTTCTAAAATAACTCAAAACTCAAAAGTCAAAACTATTGTTTCGCTGGCCAGGGAATCATGGGATCTTGAGCCAACCGTTTAGAAACTGCAACAGCACCGTAACGGTTGAGGTGGCTGGGGTCGGAAAAAGATTCCCGCGCCTGGGGCCACAATAAACTCTTATCTAGGAAAATTAGTCCGCTTTGAGCTGCTAATTGTTGCATATATTGCCGGAATTCTTGTTCGTAACCTGTCCGCACCGGGTCTAAATAATCTTCAGTCAGAGGCATATTCACGAACACGAGATTGATGTTGCGAACCTTAGTAAATTGGATCAGATTTTTGAGTGCTAGAGCTTGTTCGCCTATCAATTTAAAATCTTGATAGTCGGAGTCGTAGTAGCCAGATACTTTCGGGTGGCTCTGAAAGTAAGTATCAGGATTGAAGCGTATATCGATCGGCAAAAAGCCGTTTGGTTGAAACTCGCTGGTTGGTTTACTCGCAGCAGTTGGCTGGGCATTTTCCGTTGTTTCTGGGCCCAGGGCTGCGGCTTGAGGGATCTCGGTTGCAACAGGGGCTGATGGATTGGCGAGCGATCGCAAAAACCCTTTGAGCCGATCGCGCTTTTTGTAAGTTGCAGAACCCTCCACAAACTTTTGACTCACCAATTGCTGAACGTTAGCTTGAGCTTGTTCCAAATTGTCCACCAATTCAGTGGCAGTCGCCACCGGATTGTTGGCACTGTCTTTCGATCCTTCGGCATCTAATTCATTGGTGCGGATCAGAAAACTACCTCGGCTCAATTGCCTGTAACCTTCCGAAGAAGCGATCGCGCTAAAAGTCAAATCCGGCCGCCCGCTGTTGAGAGCCCTCGCCCCGTCCGCCAACACCAGCAATTTTGGCAGTTGTTGCGGCGGCAAAATCCGGCGGACGATCGAATCTACAACCTGGAGAGTAGCTCCATTAACCCCAAAATTGTAAGCCCTCAGTCCCGGGTAGCCCGAAGCTGCCAAAGCTGTTTCCAAAACCGCCGGGTCGATGCCCCGCAGCGCCCTCGAACTACCGACAATTAAAATATCCGGCGGTTTTTTGTGCAGGTGGATGTACTCTTGATAGCGCGCTATCTGGTCGTCAAGCTGCTCGCTCCTCAAAGTAGGGAACACCGGAGGAGCAGAAACATCAGCTACAGGAACGCTAATATTTCCCGGTTTCGTAAACCCAGAGCCATTGAAAGCCTCTTCCTGGTTCGCTTCCGGCGAGGGCTGCAACGGAATTCGAGGCAAATTTACCTCCCCAGAAGGGGGAACGGGGTTCGCGGTTTCGTTCGGAAGTCGGGCTGTAACGTCGCCAAAAGCCTTGGGGGATGATTTTTGACAATTTGGGCCGCTGCAAACTTCGGAAGTGCTAGGAGCTTGACTGACCGTCGCAGATTGCAGAAATAGACCGAGGAGCCAATCGGTATTGAAAGTCAGCAGACAGCCGGCGATCGCCCAAATCAAAGCCATGCCGGCGGCGCGATCGGCTCTCACGCCCCCCGGCGCAGCAGCATTTGTTGACAAACCATCGTTGGGAACAAAAAAACCCGAAGCCACAAGCGGTTGCACCGCAGCTTGAACTAACTGCTCGCCCAGATTGTATCCGGGGAGTCTGATTTTGAAGCGGGGCCGCCAGGGGTTTGGCCCGGGCGCATCGAACACCAAATTGTCGCCCAAACCCGAAAAAGCCCCATCATCCGGCGCAAACTCTGGCACAGGTTCCTTTGCCAAGACAGCCAATTGCGAGGGAACCGGTGCCGGAGTCGCCGCTGATTCCTCGTCAACCGCGGTTCTGAGGTCAATTGCGTAGCGCCACAGCGGCACTTTCTGGCCGGCGCGACGCCCGTAGACTCGCACCCCTGCCACTCCCGGAATTTGTAACTGTCGCAAGAATTTAGCCACCGGCGGCCCTACCTTCGACTGAGAAGGGCAAGTCAGAGCTTCAGTCATGACGTGCAGCACGTCGGCTTTTTGCAGCACGACAGCGCGAATCCCTCCTGTTTCCAGCTTGCGCCTGAGACTGGGGTTGAGCAACCTGTTCAATAAAAAAGTCAGAGCCAATTGGTCGCCCTCGGCCGCCAGCGTTCTGGCGCTTGCAGCCAAGTCGGGGTGGTGGGCTGCTGGCAAGTCCACCCAGTCTATCCACACCGGCGACTCCGGCGCCGCCTGAGAGTCCTTGGCTGGTTCTACGCCGTAGATAGTAGCTGCGCGGATGCCTTGGGGCGCGAAGGAAGCTAACAAAGGCGCGATCGTGTCGGTGGTTTGCTGCTTGTCGGGGTATTCTTGCCGTTTAGGCTTTTGTCCTTTTTTGGCAGTTTTGCTGCAAAACAGGTGGAGGGTTGCTTCTTTGAGGGTGGCCCGCACTTCGACTCTCGATGCTGCCAAGTGTTGGTTTAGCAGTTTGGCGATCGCAGGTACGTCTCCCCACCTGGCCCATTCCTTGAGAATTTTGTCCGGCGAAGTCAAATCCACCCGCAGCACCCAGTCCGGCTTCGCTTCGCCGCTCACTTGGCTGCCGATCAGTGCTTCCCGGAAATCCTCTAGTTGCAGTTTCCGCAGCCGGCCGGCGATGGGTTCTGCCAGCAACGAAGGGTCGGGGCTGTAAGCTGACTCGCACAGCACCAGCAGCCGGCGTTCCTTGGGCTTGATATTTTCCGGCGCCTGAGCCGGCAGGTTTTCCCGGCTGCTTTTGACTTCTTTTTCGCGAATGCTTACTTTCACCGAAACTCCCATCGGCCCGAGGATTTCGCTGAGATAGCTGGCGATCGCATCTGGATAGCCCCGGCGCGCCAAAGTTTCCGGCGAAACCGTCAACGTTCCACCGCGATCGTCCGCGCCTGAGTCGGCTTCCGGCGATTGAATCAAAGCCACCGCGCCGCGGTTCGCTTTCTGCTGCGGGGGAACGGCGGAACTAAAAGCTTCCCGCGTCGCAGCAGCCGAAGTGTCGATCGTCACGGGGGAAGTTTCAAAAGCTTCTGGGTATTGAATCCGCGAGGCGATGGGAAGACTTTCGGCGTCAAAATCAAGTTCTTCCCGTACTTGCGGCGGGTGGGCCGCTGTTTCTACCGGTTTTGGTGTCTCTTTGAGTTTGCGGTTGTCATTCTTGAATTTGCCGAAAAATCCGCCTTTTTTTCGGCTTTCTGGCGGTTCGGCGTCGGCGGGACTCTCTGGCGGCGGCTCTTCGGCAACTTTTGGTTCCGGTTGCTGCGGCTGTTGCTGTCGCTGGGGACTGCTGCAATCGAGCCGGACTGTCCAGTCATTTTGTCGGGAACCGAGTTTGCGGCCGCACAGAAACAACTGGTAAATTTTAGGTCGATCGGGCAGCAGTCGCGTTAAATCAGTTTGTTCGAGGGCGCTGGTAAATCTCGCCGTCACCAATTCTTGAGACGGACACTGCGCTGCTTCGCACAAAATGTGCAGGTGATTTCCCCGCAAACGCGCTTGTACTTGAACTTCGGGAAGCCCTAAAGCTTCTTGCGCCCACTGCGACGCGCTCGATCGATTATCTGCCAATATGCTCCCGTTCGCATTCAACATGAAACTCTAAATTTTGCCAAAGCTGGTTTTGTTTTCTAGAAATAGCACAGTTACAGATTTTACAGACAATTATTTTATTTGCCGAGCCTAACCGTTTTGTCAGGTTTAAGCCTTGCTGGGCTTACTGTCTTGCCTTGTATCCCCTCGGCTTCGATCCGTTGGGGAATAGTGTTTTGATAATACTACCTCGACATTTTGGCACAGATAGACCCAAATTAAGCCTAGCAAGAAGTTATTCGTTATTCCTGATACCGTTTCCGTTTGTATCGGAATAATCATTTTCGGATTGTAGTGCTGTGGTTTCGCTTAGCTGCGCGGAGACAGTCGCACGCTCGATATTCGGAGAGTATCCCGATTTTATACAAAGCGTTTTTTGTGAGTGCGAGCTTAAGCTCTGGCGAGAAGATATTTATAGACTTGGCTGCGCGGGGACGATCGCTTGCAGGATATCATTCGGATGCCACCGGATTTGATATCAGAAGTCATTAGTCATTCGTCAGCAGTCAAGATGATTATTTGCCCTGTAAACTGAGGATTAGGGATTGACACAGGAGGAATTTATGCCGTCGGAAAACCAAGACTTGCTCAAAACTCAAACACCTAACAGTCCAAAGTTGCCAGTTCCCTCAGACATTTTATTGAGCTTGGTCGCTTTACCCATGCTGGGCGGCTTGGTGGTGGCTAAAGCTGCTGCTGAGTTTGTTGCGTCGATCGGCGTTGAAAGCGAAGAAGTTTTTCGGGGTTCGCGCCTCCCCGTGCTCAACTTTCCTCAATCACAGGACTAGAAGGCCTAAGGAAGGATGCTTGCAACTAGAAGCTAATTTTTTTCACCCCGCCCAAAAAATTATGCCAGCCCCCGGCTCCTCTGGTGGAAAGTTCAAAATTTTAGACTCTTGTTCAAGCTCCCAGATTCATCTTTGGAGTAAATCTAAAATTGTTCGACTCAGTGCTCGCCGAACCTCTCGCGCCGAAAATCTCAAATTGCAGGTTAACCAATCTTAAAGCTTGACAATCGGTAAAATCCGTGCAGTTAAAATCGGTATTTCTTTATACCTTGTACATAAGTGCCTTCTACTTTCTACGTTGCAATAAGTTGTCTCAAATTTGACTGCAAACAAAAGTGTTTTAGGCGAAACTAAACCATACAATTTTCTTGACACCCGCAGCTATTGAGGAACAGCCCGATGACTTCAGTCCTCCAGTCTTCAGAACAGGCTATTGATGCAACATCTATTTCCCATTCTCCCGCTTACTCAAAATCAGACCTGTTTCTGCGCAATCGCCTCAAAGTAGTAGAGGACTTGTGGGAATCGGTGCTGCGACAGGAGTGCGGGCAGGAATTGGTGGATTTGCTCCAACAAATGCGATCGGTCAATTCCGCCGAGGGACAGGCCACTAACTTTCGCGAGTCGAATGTCGCACAGCTAATCGAAAAGCTCGACCTCAACGCCGCCATCCGCGCCGCTCGGGCTTTTGCACTGTATTTCCAGTTGATCAACATTGTCGAACAGCACTACGAACAGCGAGACCAACAGCTAGCTTACGCTAGCAGCAACGATGCTGGTGGCCGGATGTTTTCTAAACTGCCCGGACAAGCAACGGATGCGCCCGATCGCCCGCGCCACAGGGAAGGCCCAGGCCCCGCCCAAACGGCTCTGAGCAATGCAGACAGCAGCGAGACGATCCCCCGAGACGCCGGAACTTTTCACCAACTGTTCCCGATGCTGCAGCGCTTGAACGTGCCTAGCCAACAAATCCAGCGCTTGATCGATCAGTTGGACATCCGCTTGGTATTCACCGCTCACCCGACGGAAATTGTCCGCCACACGATCCGCACCAAGCAACGGCGGATGGCGAAGATTCTCCAACAGCTAGACCAAGTTGACGAGAAATTTCAGGTGTTCGGGGGCGGCTCTCAAAGCCCCTACCCGGTGTCTTCCTGGGAAGCGGCCGCTCTCCAAGAGCAACTGATGGAAGAAATTCGCCTCTGGTGGCGCACTGACGAACTGCACCAATTCAAGCCGACTGTGCTTGACGAGGTGGAATACACTCTCCACTACTTCGATGAAGTGCTGTTTGATGCGATTCCCGAACTCTACCACCGCTTAAAGCAAGCGCTCCACGCTTCTTATCCTTATCTGAAGCCGCCGAGTTACAATTTTTGCAAGTTCGGTTCTTGGGTGGGATCGGACAGGGACGGCAACCCTTCTGTGACTCCGAAAGTTACTTGGCAAACAGCTTGTTATCAGCGCCATTTGGTGCTGTGTAAGTACATCAACGCCGTGAAACGCCTCAATGAACTGTTGAGTTTGTCGCTGCACTGGAGCGACGTGCTGCCGGAATTGCTCGAATCTCTCGATCGCGACAGATCGGAATTTCCCGAGGTTTACGAGCAGTGGGCGATCCGCTACCGCCAAGAACCTTATCGGTTGAAGCTGGCCTACGTGCTGCAGCGGCTGGAAAATACGCGCGATCGTAATTGGCGACTCTACAAAGGAGACGAGTTGCAGCGGGAACGCGAAGCTTTGTCGGAAAATCCCGGAATGACCGGCCTTTATCGATCGGGCGCTGAGTTTTTGATTGAGTTGCAGCTCATCGAGCACAATTTAGTGGAAACAGGTTTGAGCTGCCGGGACTTGGAAAATCTGCTCTGCCAAGTAGAAATTTACGGGTTTAATTTGGCTTACCTAGATATCCGCCAAGAGTCAACAGTACACTCCGACGCTTTGAGCGAAATTGCTGAATACTTGCAAATTTTGCCCAAGTCTTACAATGAAATGTCGGAATGCGATCGAATTATTTGGCTCGCAACAGAACTGCAAACTCGCCGCCCTTTAATTCCTGCAGAATTGCCCTTTTCTCCCAAAACTTGCGAGACGGTCAATACATTCCGAATATTGCGGCAAATGCAGCAGGAGTTTGGCCCGGAAATTTGCCAAACTTATGTCATCAGCATGAGCCACGATGTCAGCGATTTGCTGGCGGTTTTGTTGTTAGCAAAAGAATCAGGACTTTACGATCCGGCTACAGGAATTAGCAGCATTCAAGTAGTTCCCCTGTTTGAAACGGTGGAAGACTTAAAAAAAGCGCCGGAAGTAATGCAGCAAATCTTCGATCTGCCACTTTATCGAGCTTTGCTAACAGGAGGATACGCACAGGAACTAGTGGAAAAAAGCGAAGAAAATATCCAATGTCCAATCGAAACTCTCAAATTGCAAGAGGTGATGCTGGGCTATTCGGACAGCAATAAAGATTCTGGTTTCCTCAGTAGCAATTGGGAAATCCACAAAGCTCAAAAGGCTTTGCAAATGGTTGCGGAAAAATACAATGTAGAGTTGCGGATTTTTCACGGCCGAGGCGGTTCTGTAGGGCGCGGCGGCGGGCCTGCTTACAAGGCAATTTTGGCTCAGCCTGGAAAGAGTATTAGCGGGCGAATTAAGATTACCGAACAAGGCGAGGTTTTGGCTTCTAAATATTCTTTGCCGGAGTTGGCGCTTTACAATTTGGAAACTGTGGCGGCGGCGGTAATTCAAGCTAGTTTGCTGCACACTGGTTTTGATGGCATCGACCCTTGGAATGAGATTATGGAGGAGTTGTCGGTGAGGTCGCGATCGCACTACCGCCATTTAATCTACGAACAGCCGGATTTAGTTGATTTCTTCCACCAAGTTACCCCAATTCAAGAAATCAGCCAGTTGCAGATTAGTTCTCGCCCCGCGCGTCGCGGTGGCAAAAAAGACATTAGCGGTTTGCGAGCAATTCCCTGGGTGTTTAGCTGGACTCAAAGCCGCTTTTTGCTGCCTTCTTGGTACGGTGTCGGCACGGCTTTGCAAGAGTTTTTGCTGGAGGAACCGGAAGAACATTTGAAACTTTTGCAGTATTTCTACTTGAAATGGCCGTTTTTTAGAATGGTAATTTCTAAGGTGGAGATGACTTTATCTAAGGTAGATTTGCAGATTGCAGAACACTACGTGCAGGAGTTAGCTTTGCCGGCTGACAAGGAGCGTTTTCAGACTTTATTTGAGCAAATTGCTGCCGAATTTCATTTGATTCGGGGTTTGGTTTTAACTATTACGGGACACCAGCGTTTGTTGGACGGAGATCCATCGCTGCAGCGTTCTGTGCAGTTGCGAAATGCGACGATTGTGCCTTTGGGTTTGTTGCAGGTTTCGTTGCTGAAACGCTTGCGGCAGCACGGTAGTGGCGGGGTTCCGGGGGTGATTCACTCGCGTTACAGCAAGGGTGAATTGTTGCGGGGAGCTCTGCTGACGATTAATGGAATTGCTGCGGGGATGCGGAATACGGGCTAGGGAAATTGTTTTGAGTTTTGAATTAGTGGTAAGGTGCGCCTCGGCGCACCCTGCTACTGGTAGTTTCAGAATTCGCGCGATCGCCTTTTGTAGTCACAGCCATAGAAAACTGTTCGCTATGCTAGCTGAGATTTTTTTATGTCTAAACGCAAACAGTCTGAAGGTTGCCGCCCGATGCTGCGGCGAACTTTTTTATTTTTAACGGGCCTAGCTTTGGCGCGGGTTGTGGCTGACTATTTGGCGATCGCCCAAAACCGAGATACCTTCTTGACTCTCGCGGGTCAACTGTGGCAAAAGTCACTCGCTTTTTTATCAAAAATACAATCCAATCAAACTCTTCAACCTCTCGCTAACAATCCCATTATAAAATCTGGAAAAACCAATCAACCTCTGCCGAGTAATCCTATTGTAAAATCGCCAGAAAATTCTCCCGCAGCGCAGCCGTCTCAATTTCAAACTATCAGACGTTCTGTTAAGCAAGCAAAACCTGTACAACTCAGCAGCAAAAATGTAGCTGGCACCAGTTTTTATCTCACAACTATTGACCTCGCCGACCCGGAAATTTATATCACAATTGGGTTAGCTAATAATGCAGATTTTGCAAATACTTCTAAAGTAACGCGGGGCGATGAACCTTTTGAAAATATGGTGGGGCGTTACGGGGCTGCTGTTGTTGCTAACGGGACTTTTTTTAGTAAAGATGAGCAGAAATCTGTGCTGGGAAATATGGTGGCGGCGGGTAAGTTTCTGAAGTACAGCCGATGGGAAAATTACGGCACGACTTTGGGAATTAAAGCCGGAAATCAATTGGAAATGGTCACGGCTAGAATCGAAGGTAAGCCGGATTGGAGTCAACATTGGTTTTCTCTGACTTGCGGGCCGAGATTAGTTAAAGGGGGGAAAGTTGGGCTGTCTCCTTTATCGGAAGGTTTTAAAGATGCTCATGTTTTGGGCGTGGGTTCGAGAACGGCGATCGGCTTTCCAGCTTCCAGAGATAAGTTATTTTTGGTGACTTTTCTTGATAGTTTGTCTTTGGAAGCAGAAGCTAAGGTTATGCAGGCTATCGGCTGTTTTGAAGCGATGAATTTGGACGGGGGCGCTTCGGTGGGTTTGGCTCATCAGGGGCAGATTTTACAGCACTTCCGGGTGTTATGAGTACAATAAGAATAGATTAAAAAAATACACCAATGAAAGCATATTCAGTAGATTTGTTTTCCAAAAATAGTAGCAGCCCATCAAGATCAGAAGCTGTCGATCAGAAAAACAGCAGCGATATTTTCCGTCAGTAAAAGCTCTTTTCAGAAACTGGTCAAGCAACAAAAAATCGAGGGAAATTTACCATTTTCCCGGCCTAGGACGTGGAAGTGCGGAGGCTACGTCAGGTTATGGGCTTTAGCCATTCTTAGAGATTTTGAGGATCAGGACGTTTTACGGGGAGCATCCGAGTCTTACTCCCTTCCCGCTATAAGATACAGTGTTTTTTGACGAGTTTGCCGTTTACGATTGTCCCAGTTACTCCTGTTCTACCTGATCGCACGCCTGGAATTTTGAGGCGGATACGGTAAAGACCATTACTTGCAGTTCGGCAATTGCATTTCTCAAGCAAACTCGGCGAGAGCGGGTCTGTAATCTTTAGCCGATATCAGATGCCAATTGGTATTATCAACTAGCCTTAAGACCTGCTCGTGATACTGTACCAAAGTCGGACGGTGACCGACACTGATAAAGGCAGTTCCTGTTCCTTTGAGCAACTGATAGAGCCGTCTCTCGTTAGCCACATCCAATGCACTCGTTGATTCATCCAAAATAGCGTAGCGAGGTTTAGTCAGCAGTAGGCGTGCAAATGCTAACCGTTGTTGTTCTCCTAATGACAAAACATCAGCCCATTCCAATTCCACATCAAATCCACCTACCCGTTCTGGCAAATGGGAAAGATTGACTTGTTCGAGTACTTCCTGCAGTTGTTCATCAGTAACTTGACCGCTGGTGTTGGGATATAGCAATTGGCTGCGTAAGTCCCCTAGCAGCATATAAGGCCGTTGGGGCAAAAACAGCGTTTCCTCCGGTTTAGGACGGACAATGCAACCCGTACCCGCATTCCACAATCCTGCGATCGCTCGCATTAACGAACTCTTGCCAGCGCCTGAAGGTCCAACAATCAAGACGCTTTCACCCTGCCCCACCTTGAAAGATAAATCTCTAACTAAGATTCGCTCATAGTTAGGCGTCTCTAAGGTAACCCGTTGGAGGGCTAGATAGTGCTGTTCCACAACATCAATCGTTGCCATGCCGGCTCGAGGTGCTGCCATTTGCTCGGACAGAACCCGATCAAATGTTCCTAAACGATTAATCTGAGTGGTAAAGTTAGTTAGCATATCAAAATTCTCGGCAATAAAGCCCAGGGCACTTAAAATAGACACAAACGCTCCAGAAGCTTGCGTTACCTGCCCAAAATCTATCTGACCCGCAAAGTATCGAGGAGCTAAAAAAACTATAGGTAAATTTGTAAATATCATCCCGGTTCCTTGGGTAAAGAAACCAAGGTTACGCTGCAAGACAATCAGGTTATTAAAATTATTCAAGACTTCATTAAATCGCTGTGATACTGCACTAAATTCACGCTCTTCACCTCGGTAAAATGCAATGGATTCACTATTGTCTCGAAGATGAACCAAACTATAGCGAAAATTTGCTTCTCGTTGTAACTGATTGAACTTTAACCTACTTAACCTCTTACCTATAAAGATAGTGAAAACAGTTCTAAAAGCAGCCAGTATCAATACAACTAAAGTCAGTGCCTTGTCAATTGTAAAGAGAACGCCGAGAAAAGAAATTATTGTGACAACTTGGTTGAATAATAATCCCCAAATATCAATATTTTGCTTGACAAACAAATTAACGTCTTCAGCTAAACGCTGATCGGGATTATCAACCTTATCATTGAACTTAATTTTGTAGAAACCTTGATTGCTAAAATATTTCTTCAGTAGGTGATTCGTTAGCCACTTTCGCCAGTGGAGTTGCAGTACATTTTGCGAATAGAAGAAGAAAACCATAATGGGCGTGAATATGGCAAACAGACCCAATAGCATCAGCCACATCTTATAGAAGTCTGAAACATTCTTTCCCGTGATTGCATTCATCAAGTCCCGCATAATATAGCTCTGGACTATGCCCACAGCATTGAAACCTAGCATTAATAACATTACGAGGGCGAACAACCCCCTAGCTCCCCATTTTTCTGTGGAAAAGAAGTAGGGGTTGGCGATCGACCAAAACTGCTTTACCGACTGCTTCAATTGATTCATCTTTTCTTATGGGTATAAAAAATTGTGCTTTGGTGGAAACTACCTGTAGCGGATGGGGCAATTCTCATCGTTCTTGTCCATCAGCGATACCTGGTATGGGTAATGCTCCCGTGGTACTTCCCTAATGATGCTCGGATCACTTCATGATTTATATCTTAAGATAGATGACACATCTTAAACATCAGTATTTTTACTCATTTAAAATCAGTAAAATGGATTATCCCCGCCTAAACACACAGCGACATTTTTTCGACGGGCTGCTAAATTGTGACGAAGGGATATTGCCGCCGGGACGGAATTTGACGAATGTCCTGGTGGTTTACGATCGCGAATATCCGGCGCCGGCTCAGTTAAAGGAGTCCTGGGAACGCTTTCAAAAGGGATCTCGACCTTCCCCCGATCCGTCCGTTTTTTTTGATTGATTTAGCAGAAGGAAGTTCGGCAACGCACTGAATCGGGATGTAACGGATGCAAGAAAAAAGGAAGAAGGAATCGAGGGAGCATCCCGATTTTGGGTAGTGCTCCCGAGAGAAGGATGAGAGAATTAGAGACAATGCTATAACCAGTGCTTGGGATACGTCCTGTCTGCCGCTAAATTATTAAAAATGACGGCGCACAAGACCAAGATTATTGATCCCTCAAAAGCAGGTGTTAGCAAAAATTTCCAGTCTGGTTTGGTCATCATGACGACTAAGGCAACTGCTCCCGAAGGCGGATGTAGAGTTCTGGTAATCTGCATAATTCCGATCGCACTAGAAACAGCCATTCCCATCGCCCAGGGAGAAGAACCGAGAAATTGCAGAATCATTAAACTGGTGAGAGCAGCTAAGAAATTGCCCCCAATGACATTCCGGGGTTGAGCCAAAGGGCTGTCAGGGACACCAAAAATCAGAACGCTTGTAGCGCCAAACGGAGCCATTAGTAAAGGAGAATTAGTTTTTACAGCAAGATAGGACGTTGCAGTAATTGCCAAAAAGCTGCCAATCCAACTCCAAAAAATATGCCGAGGATGAGGTCTGTCTACTGGGCAGGTCAATGAACACGATCGCCATCTCCCAAAGGTTTTAAACCAATAACTTTCCCATTTCAGTTGAAGTTTTTTAGTGTCAATCATAAATCAGGTTACTTGATAACCAAGCTTCTTAAATTGTCTGAACTAGCCTCCGGTAAAGTTAAGATATCATAACAATTTGTCAAAAAGTAGTTAAAGGCACAGATTTTTTACTTCTATGCCACTCAAGCTGCTGCTAAGCACTCGGTTGGAACCGACTAGCAAGTTTGGTCGGTTTTGCAACAGACGTTATCGGCAGTCGCACAACTTCACCGTTAGCCGTCAGAGTTATTGATGAGTGTAAAGCCAGAGGTTATTTGTAAGGTGCGATGCCCAGTAAGCCTGAATTGAACTGATCGCACCCACACTTTGGATAACTCTCTAGTTGAGAATGCGATCGCCGTTTTCTGGTTAGTGCGCTCGTCTCCTTCGCACTCGGATATAATTACGAACTTAATCTCCGCTACGGAGAGTTTTGCCACTCGGCGGTAAGCTTGCGGAAATTGTATTGAGACGCGCCGGGGTGACAAGTAACGCAACTGCTGATATTTGCGGGTTGTGGCAGTTTGACTTTGGGGTGCAGAGCTTTGAAATAGCGAGAGTTAGCGACTCGATAGGCGAGCTCTTCGTCTTTGGCTTGGGAACGGGAAAAAGTTTGCAGGTAGTTCCAGACTAGCAGACGGGGCGGGTCTACTAGCAGTTTGATGGTTTGCCCGTAGTGTTGGGAATCTTGCAGCAATCTGCGCCAAGTTTCTGTAGGTAAGACTTGTGGCGGTAAAGCGATGTGACAGGTGGCGCAGTTTTCTAGGTACAGTTGCTGTCCGAGTTGGTAGCGTTCGGGGATGCGATCGACAGTGCCATTATCCTCAATTGCAGAGACTTGAGCAAGTCGCGCCGGAGTGTTGGAGCCGGCTGTCTGGGCTGCTACCCATCCGCCGCCAGTACAGCAGAAAATTATCAACACCAGCAAAGTTGAGTAAAGCCCCCGCAAGCCACGAGAGCGACGCTTCTTGGGGGGGTTTTTGTGGTTCATGTTCTGCCTTCTCGCTGCTAATTTTTGCCTTGGGTCGGCGGTTTTTTTGAGCCTGCATTGATTTGTTGCCTAAATCACTGGTATGCTCATGCCTTCGCGGGCCAAGCAGCCATTGGCGAACGCCGCCTGCACGTCTGCTTCGACGCGATCGAGAAAATTGTCGTCGTGACCCGGATCGTGGTGAAACATCACGATTTTTTTGACTCCAGCAGCTTTCGCTATTTCTACTCCTGCTTGCCAAGTCGAGTGTCCCCAGCCGACTTTTGGGGTATTGAAGTCGTAATACTCTTCGTTGGTGTAGTTAGCGTCGTAAATCAGCACGTCGGCGTCGCGAGCTAGGTGTACCACATTGTCGTCAAGCCGATCGGGAAAATGTTCTGTATCGGTGCAGTAGACGGCTGTGTGTCCCTCCCAGGTGACTCGATATCCGATCGCGGTGTTGGGATGGTTCAGCAGTGCCGTTTCTATTTTCACATCGTCGAGTTCGAGAATATCCCCAGGGGTCAAATCGTTGAATTTGAGGTCTGACTGCATTACTTGGATGGGGACGGGAAAATTGGGGTGCAGCATTTGGTCGGCAAGACGGTGTTTGATTGTAGTGCCGTTGGGGGCGATCGCACCGTAAATGTGAAAGCAGTTCCCCGGGATAAAGGCGGGAGTAAAGAACGGAAACCCTTGAATGTGATCCCAGTGAGTGTGGCTGAAAAACATATGGGCTTCCACCGGCATTTGCCGCAGGAGGTTGAGACCTAGAACTCGCAGACCGGTGCCGCCGTCAAAAATCAGGCGTTTTTTGCCCAAGCGCATTTCTACGCAAGAGGTGTTGCCTCCGTAGCGAATTGTTTTGGTGCCGGGGGTGGCGATGCTGCCCCGCACGCCCCAAAACTGAACGACAAACTCAGTCAAAGGACTATTTTCCATAGTGGCTTTGCCATCAGAAGGCTGTGGATTGGGTAGAGAGGGTGGGGAATCTGGCATCTTTTTTAGCTTTGGGGGCAGGAACTTGGGAGTTAAAATCTTAGTTTTTAGTGTTTAGTTTTTAGCAATCTGTACTATAAAGCGCTTTATGGGGAAACCATCCGGGTGCCGAACACTTGGGCTGTTAGAAACCTAAACCGTACCGGTTGGTGTAGGAGATGTCACGCTTGAGAGATTATTTTTTCCACCGTGCGGGCTGCCCGGCGTGTTCTGTGTTCTGAGATTAAGATAGCGCCGAACAAGATTGTTCGGGTAAAATTTCCTCAAATGTAGAACGCATTCTCTATGGGTAGAATTTTCGCTCGATCTTACTCTAGGAGTAGTATTTTTTTCAAGATTGAAGTCGGGCCGCGGTTTTGAGGAATGCCGTTCCGGTGACTCGGCATTCACGACTGATTTGACATTCTAGCCACCCGTTCCTCGACTGCATCCCTAGACGTGCAGCGATCGCCTTAAGTTCGGCCCCCTGAGTTTTTAGTCGGGTTGCAGTCGAGGAGTGCGGGCTAGGGGCTTATTTGCGATCGGCTGCGATGCACTTTTCCACTAACGGCATTACTAGATCTACATCTTGCCAACCCAGAATTTCTGTGACTTTTTTCTCCAAATTTTTATAGGTTCTAAAAAATTCGGCTATTTCGTCCAAGCGGTGGGGGGCTACGTCTTTGAGGGACTTATAGTGAGCGTAACGGGGGTCTTTGTCGGGAACGCAAAGCAGTTTTTCGTCCCTGTCGCCTCCGTCGATCATTTCCAGCATTCCGATCGGACGGGCTGCAATGATGCACCCTGGAAATGTGGGCTCATCCATCATTACCATGCCGTCGAGGGGGTCGCCATCATCGGCTAAGGTATTGGGTATGAAGCCGTAGTCGCACGGATATTGGACTGAGGAATAAAGCACCCGATCGAGAGCAAAGGCTTGCAAGTCTTTATCAAATTCGTACTTGTTTTTGCTACCGGCGGTAATTTCGATGAGGACGTTGAGCAGTCCTGGTTTCGGCTGTGCCGGAATTAGCGATAAGTCCACAACAATATCTCCAAGTTAACAGATGATTGGGATGAGTGCTACTTGCCAAATCCCTTTGATAGCATTTTACGGGCGATCGGGGCCGACGGTTGCATGAGATTGAGAGAAAGCGGGGGAGTGCGATCGGGGTTAGACAATTTGAGGATGAGGCTTGTGGGGTGTCCCACCTGCTGTAGAAAATACACCGGAGGGGCGGGACGCATCCCGCAGTTTGAGAGGGGAATGCTTTGTTGGGGCGAGGGAGATATTTTCACATCGATATTTTCTTTTTACCGTCTGTCAAAGTTCTTTGAATTTTCAATCCCAACCACTGGCTTAGTTCTGTCGCTAACCACTCGATTTCTGATTCACTTAGTCCCTGCTTCACTCCTAATCGATATTTTTGGTTGCCGGTTTGAATAATCATCTGAGAAACTTTGTATAATTCTGGTCGCTTATCGCAACAGTCCGGACAGTTTTTTGGGGTGAGTGGCGAGGAAAGCTATCCAAGGCTTAAAGTACAGTCATACATAAAAA